>JANNTO010000279.1:0-15202 GCA_031403675.1 Gammaproteobacteria bacterium
AGACCGGGTGCACATGTGAAGCAGGTCACAGTTGCCGGAGTGTTCAAGCCCTCCGCGGCTCACCACGGACTGAATTGACCACCCCCGCACATTTTCGGAGTTAAGTCGCATCCCATCATCCGGGCTCATAAGGCCGTGGTAGCAGCGTGCCCGATGAGCCGTTCGCGCCCGTTTCGTAAAACAGTGAGTACGCTGCTCGCCCCGGCGTGGCGACGCCTCGTGCGTTGGTCGCCATCCGGCAGTCGTCTTGGAATCGCTTCACGCCTGTCGATCGCCTTCGGAGCGGTCGCGATACTGGCCGTGACTGCCAACGCGATCTTCGAGCACGGTACCTCCATGCTGCGCACGATCGAGACCGGCCCGGTCGCGGCACCGGTCGCAGAGGCGCGGTCCGACCTTGATGTGCTGCCAGCGACGCTCGATCGATTCCAACTGGCGTTGCTCGACCGTATGGAATCGAACCACGCAACACGCGCGAAAACCTACCGCGACGACTCTGCCGCGTTGTCGGCCGCCCACGAAGCGTTTGCAAAACAGGTGGCAACTGCGCTCGAAGATGACAACGCGACCACCGCACTCGCTGCCGCGGTCACGGCGCACCAGCGCCTCGCCGATGAGCTGGTGGCAAGTACCGATGCGCAACGGCGCCTGCTGCGGGAGCTATACACAACAATCGAGTACCTCGACGAGCGGATGAAGTCGGCCCTCGATCAGGCGGTGAAACTGCTAGGCAAGCTCACGACGCGGCAGTACCTGGTCGACGCAAACCGGGTCCTCGACGAGATGCGCAGGCAATCGGCCGGCTTCAGCACCACCGAGGTCGTCAACCTTTGGGCATTGCAATCCATTGCCGCCGGAGAACGGTCGCTGGCGGCGATTCTGCGGGACAACGAACAGAATGTCGCTCGGACGCTGGGCGAGGAATGGCTCGCGACGACGCGCAGGATGCTCCGTCACCTCGCGTCGCGCCGCAATTCGCTGGTGCAAGCCGATCAGCAGCGCGAGTCCGGGATAGAGCGCTTCCCACAGAGTCACACGGCACTCGCTGCGCAGGTGCGGATGATCAGCGCGCAATACGAGGCATCCAGGGCCGTTGCGACCGCACAGCGCCAATCCAACGAGGCGCTCTCCGCGATCTCGGCACAAAACGACCGGCAACGCACCCTGCTTGGCTGGTTGACCGCATGTGTGCTGTTGCTGTTGCTCGTCATCTCCGTGAACACGGTGCGGAGCATCGGTGCGCCGGTGCGCCGGCTGCTCGACGCCACACGCCGGCTTGCGCAGGGCGAATCGGGCGTTGTCGTGCCCCGCGGCGGCATTCAGGAACTCGACATGCTGGCGGTCTCGTTCAATCACATGGCAGAGCAGCTGGCTGCGGCGCAGGCAGTGGCCCGCCAGTATCACCTGCAACTCGAAGCCAAGGTCGAAGAGCGCACGCGCCAGCTGCAGCATCTCGCGGAGCACGATCCGTTGACGCGGCTGCCGAATCGTCGCCAGCTACTCACCCAGCTCAATAATGCGCTGGCGCGCGCCGCAGCCGCCGATTGCCTGGTGGGTGTCTTCTTCCTGGATCTCGATCACTTCAAGAACATCAACGACAGCATGGGGCACGTGTTCGGCGATCGCGTGCTGCAGACCATCGGTGAGCGGCTGCGTGAAATCGCCGCGCAATTTGGCTCGCCGGCCCGCCTGGGCGGCGACGAGTTCACGGTCGTGTATGAGCGCGCAACCCGGATGGAAGAGATCCAGATTGCAGGCCAGGCGTTGGTGGCAGCATTCCAGCAACCGCTGATCGTCGACGGGCGCGAGCTGCTGATCGGACTCAGCGTGGGGGCCAGTGTCTTTCCAGAGCACGGGCGCGACCCGGAAGCCCTGCTCCGTGCCGCCGATGCGGCGTTGTTTCGTGCGAAAGCACTCGGACGAAGCCGGTTCAGCCTGTTCAGCCCCGACCTGCTCGAGGTTGCGGCCTCACGATTTGCGACCGAACAGGGCCTGCGTCGCGCGATGGAACGCGGCGAGTTCGAGCTCCACTTTCAACCCGAGGTCAACCTCGCGACACTCGAGACCGGGCTGGTCGAGGCGTTGCTGCGCTGGCGCCTCCCGGACGGCACCTGCGTTTCCGCGGAAGACTTCATGCGGGTGGCCGAAGAATGCGGGCTGATCAGGGAGATTGGCGACTGGGTGATACAAACCGCGGTCGAATATGCAACGCGCTGGCGCCGGACCGAATGGCCTGGCGTGCGCATCGCGGTCAATGTCTCCTCGCCCCAGCTGCTGGACAGCCAATTCGTCGACCGGCTCCAGCAACTGCTCCTGAGCAATAGCCTGCCGCCGGAGTGCATCGAGATCGAGTTGACGGAAAATGTGCTGCAGACCGGACCGCACACCATCGAAGCCCTGCGGCAATTGCGCGCCATCGGCGTCGGCATTGCCCTGGACGACTTCGGCACCGGCTATTCCTCGCTGGTGTCCCTCGAGCAGCTGCCACTATCGCGCGTGAAACTCGACCGCAGCCTGATCGCCAGCATCGACACGAGTTCGCGATCCCAGGCCATTGCCCGCGCGATCTTTGCGCTTTGTCAGAGTCTCGGACTCGAGGTCACTGCCGAGGGCGTTGAGCGCCGCGAACAGCTGGCCTGGCTGCTTGACCACCCGGGGATTTACCTGCAGGGGTATCTGATTTCACGGCCGGTTCCGGCCGAAGGCCTGCTGCCAGTCATCGCCGCGATTCCGCGCCGCATGTTTACGCTGTTGAAGCCCCGGTCGTCCACATCGACCGCCCAGGTCCTTGAGCACGACGCGGTAAGGCCCCGACGGATTCGCTGAGGCGCTCGCCTTGGCAAGCCGTGCGGACCACCCCGCCGGTCGCCCCCGGTGACAGCCAGCCGGGTCGGTGCGAACATGGGGGATGTACGGCATTTCCGCCCGAATCTGCGCATTGATGGCCTTGCTGTGCATGGCGCAAGTTGCGCACGCCCAGGCCGCCGCGGAGCGCCCGGGTAAAGCGGCCGTACTCGCCGGGGTTGATGAAATCCATGCGCGGATGCTGCGGGTCAATCAGGCCATCTGGAGTTATGCCGAGCCGGGCCTTGAAGAGCGGCGCTCGTCAGCGGAACTGGTGCAATGGCTGCGCGAGAATGGATTCTCGGTGCGCGCCGGCGTGGCCGGAATGCCGACCGCGTTCGTCGCGACTTTTGGCGCGGGCCAGCCGGTCATTGCGTATCTTGCGGAGTACGACGCGCTCCTCGGCGTGTCGCAGAAAGCGATCCCGCGCCGCGAGAAGCGGGACGATCCCACGATCATTGCCGGGCATGGCTGCGGCCACAGCGTGTTCGGAACGGGAACCACGGCAGCCGCGATTGCGCTTGCACGCGTCATGGCAGCAGCAAAGATTCCGGGGACCATACGTCTTTACGGCACGCCGGCCGAAGAGACCGTGGACGCCAAAACCTACATGCTCCGGGATGGCGTGTTCGATGACGTCGATGTCGTGCTCTCGTGGCACACGAATGATCGAACCGGCGCGAATTACCGCTACAGCAAGGCGGTCCTCGCTGCGAGGTTTACCTTCAAGGGCGTATCCGCGCACGCCTCGACGTCGCCCGAGTTCGGAAGGAGCGCCCTCGATGCGGTCGAGCTCATGAACATCGGTGTCAACTACCTGCGCGAGCATGTCCCGGAGGACACGCGGATCCACTACGTCGTGACCGACGGCGGCGACCAGCCCAACGTGGTCCCTGCGCAGGCGAGCTCCTGGTACTACGTGCGAGCCAACCGGCACGACGCGGTCGAGAAGGTCTACGCGCGAATTGTGGACATTGCGCGGGGAGCTGCGTTGATGAGCGGAACAGAAATGAGCCTCGTCGTGGAAGGCGATTCGCACGAAGTCCTGCCCAATCTCGCTCTTGCGCAGCTCATCAATGACAATCTCCAGGCCGTCGGCCCGCCCCGTTTTGACGATCAGGACCGGGCGTTTGCGCGGGAGACGCAGCAGGACCTCGGCTCGAAGTTTGACCGGGCTCTCTTTGAAGACATCGACCCCGTGCCTGCTGAACCGGGGCAAGGCACGGCATCGACCGACCAGGGTGATCTTTCATGGCATGTGCCGACCGGCAGCCTCGTCGTTGCGTCCTTTGCGTTCGGAGCTCCAGGCCACTCCTGGCAGGTCGCGGCCTCGACCGGCATGAGCATTGGCGAGAAAGCCATGGCCGTTGCTGCCAAGACCCTGGCGGCAACAGGCTTTGACCTGTTGACGCAGCCGAAACTCCTCGAGCTGGCGCGAGAATCGTTCCACCAGGTCCGGGATCCACTCGAGTTCCGCAGTCTTCTTCCGCAAGACGCGCGCGCGCCCGCGTCCATTCACTAAGCTCCTGCGGATGACATGGCGCTCGTGCTGCAGCGACTGACGATGATGGCGATCCTGCTGCCAGCGCTGTGGCTGTCGCCGGCCACCGCTGCGGAACCAGGATTCAGCCTGCCGACCGGAGTCGCCACTCACGCCGACGGCCGCAGCCCGATCGAATGGCTCTACCAGGCCTACGCGAGCCTTATTCAGCGCGGCTGGACCCTCGAGGTCATTACCCATTCGCAACCGGCGGGGGCCATGCAGCCGCTGCCGATCATCGCGCTGCGTTCGCCCGCGAGCGGACCCGCGGTCTGGATCCTGGCCGGCATCCATGGCGAGGAGCCAGCCGGACCGAATGCGATCGCCGCAGCGATCGACGATATCGCAGGACTCGGCGAGAAGCGGCCTGTGGTGCTGCTGCCGCTGCTGAATCCGCAGGGCTATGCGCGCAACTGGCGTTACCTGAATGTCGCGACCTACTCGGAGACCATCGACGGGAACAGCGTCGGCGACTCGTCGCATTTGCTGCCGCTGCCGGAGCATCCGGGCAATTCGCGCGCGGCCGCGGCTTCGAGTCCCGAGGCGGATGCCATCACGGCCTTCATCCTGCGCCGCAGCGCGGACTATCCACCGCGCTACAGCATCGACCTGCACGAAGACAACCTGATCGACCAGGGCTATGTTTATTCGCAGGGAGTCCTGGGTGCCAACGACCCGTTGGCAATCGCTGCAGTCGACGTGCTGAAGGATCATGGCATCCCGATCAAGATGAGCGGCGAGACACGATTCGGCGAGGCGATTTCCGGTGGCATTATCGGCCCGGTCGTCGACAGTTCGATCGACGAACTGATGAGCGCCCGGAACGTGATCGCAGGCGGCTGCCCGCGCACCGGGCCCGCGGCACACACCGTGCTGGTTTTCGAAACGCCCGCCGCCGCGATTCCACTCGAACGCCGCAGCAACGCGCATGCCGCACTGCTCCGGCGCCTCACTGAGTTGCTGGCCCCGGCGACGCCAGCACAGTAGAGCGACGATCCATGCAATCACTGCTGGTGCCGAAGGCCGTATTCGACCAGACGATCGCGCTGATCAACTCGGGCGATCTCGCCGCGGCCGAGTCGCGCTGCCGATCCGCACTCGTGAAGTACCCGCGTGACGTCAACATGCTGGCACTGCTCGGCGCACTGCTGATCAAGCTCGACTGTGCGAAGGAAGCCGAGGAGAAGTTGCGGGAGGCGATCGAAGCGGCGCCGACCTTCGCGAAACCGCACGAGGACCTCGGCCATCTGCTGGTACAACAGAATCGCGCAGCCGAAGCCGTTGCCATCCTCGAACGGGCAACGCACCTGGACCCCAAGCTGGAAAAGGCCTGGTTCACGCTCGGCCGCGCACTGGCGATGCTGGGCCGTGGCAGCGCGGCGGATGCAGCATTCGAGCGCTCATTCGCACTGTCGCCGGAACGGCGCCTGATGGCACTGGCTGCGGAACACCAGAAAGAAGGCCGCTTCGAGGACGCGGAGCACCTCTATCGCCGCATCCTCCGCCACAACCCGCGCAATGTCGATGCACTGCGTCTGCTAGCGCTGATCGCCGTCAAGGCGCAGCGCGCGGACGAGGCGGAAAGCCTGCTGGAGAAGGCCATCGCGCTCGCGCCCGATTTCATTGCGGCGGTCATCGATCTCGGGCGGCTGCGCAAGGAGCAGGACCGGTTTGGCGAGGCACTGGAGTGCTTCGACAAGGTCATTGCAATCGACCCATCGAACGTGCAGGCGCATTACCTGCGCGGCTCGACGCTCGCCCCGGCCTCATTCACCCATGAAGCGATCGACTCCTACCAGCAATGCCTCCGGCTCCGGCCGAACCACATCGGCGCCCTGCTCGGCCTCGGTCACGTCCTGAAGGCGGTCGGCCGTTACGACGAGGCGGTCGCCTCCTACACCGAGTGCATCCGGCAAGTGCCGGAGTCCGGAGAAACGTACTGGAGCCTCGCCAACCTCAAGACCTACCGCTTCGACGACGCGACCATCGCCGAGATGAAACGGCGGGTCGCAGGTTCAGGCCTGACCGCGTCGTCCGAGGTGAACTTCCTGTTTGCGCTCGGCAAGGCCTGCGAGGATCGGGGCGATTTCGAACCGGGCTGGCATTTCTACCAGGCCGGCAATACCAAGCAGCGCGCGCAGGTTTCCTACGACCCGGTGCAGACCGAGACCATGAACGACCGGCTGCTGAAAGTGTTCTCGGCGGATTTCCTGCAATCGCGTCGCGGCTCGGGCCGCGCCGATCCGGCGCCGATCTTCATCATGGGGCTGCCACGCTCCGGGTCGACGCTGCTCGAGCAGGTGCTCGCGAGTCACAGCCAGGTCGAAGGCACCAGCGAGCTGCCTTATCTCGGCCGCGTCGCCACCTGGCTGAATCGCAACCGTGCGGACGGCATCAACTATCCCGAGGCGGTGCATGAGCTGAAGCCATCGAACTTCGAGTCGCTGGGCAGGGACTACCTGGATTTTGCGCAACTGCATCGCCGTTCCGGTGCGCCGCGATTCATCGACAAGATGCCGAACAATTTCCCAAGCATCGGGTTTCTGGCGCTGATCCTGCCGCAAGCCAGGATCATCGACGCCAGGCGCCATCCGCTCGATGCCTGCCTCTCATGCTATCGCCAGCTGTTTGCGAAGGGCCAGGCATTCACCTATGACCTGACCGAAATCGGCGAGTACTACCTGCAGTACCAGCGGATGATGGATCACTGGGCCGAAGTGCTGCCGGGCCGGGTGCTGACCGTTCAGTACGAGGAAGTCGTGTCCGATTTCGAGGCGCAGGTGCGGCGGCTGCTCGATTTCTGCGGTCTGCCGTGGGAGGACGCGTGCCTGCGTTTCTATGAGAGCGACCGGCCGGTGCGTACGCCGAGTTCGGAGTAGGTGCGTCAGCCGATCTATGACCGCTCCGTCGGGCACTGGCAGAACTACGCTGCCCACCTCGGCGAACTCATCACGGTCATTGCGCCGATTCGCGACCGGTATCGGTCTTATGAGCCGGCGGCAGGTAGTCGAAAATAAAATTGATCCGGTCCACGTCGCCCTTGTTCATCACGCTGTGGACTTTCTGGTTGTTGATCTCGTAGGCCTGGCCGACCTCGAGCTGGAACGGGCGGCCGTCGATCATGAAGCGGACCCGTGGATTGGTGATGATCGGCACGTGAATGCGGTGGCCGGCGCCGAATGACGGATGCGCATCCCGGTGCGGGATGATCCGTCCACCCGCGAGCAGTTTCGCCGCCATGGCGCGGATGATCGTGCCGCCGGGCGGATACCAGTTGCGGATGATCTGGTGCATCACCGGCACCGCGACCGCGGAGAGCCGGTCCCAACCTGGCTGCTTGCTGACCTCGATCGCAGGCCATTCCGCGACCTCGGCGAACAGCAGCACGATCGAACGAGTCTGCTCGTGGACCTCGTAGTCTTTCTGCCGCTGCTCATTCTCGTTCCAGGCCACCTCGTCCTGGGCAAGGATCGCCGTTGCCAGCGGCTCCATGTCCACTTTCCCGAAGCAACGGATCGGCACCCCGATGTCCATGAATCAGAGCCTATAGCGAGCTAGCGGTCATCCGCAACGTTCCAGCCAAATGGCCAGACCTCCAGGCCGTGGATGGCATTGCGGACATCGTGTGTCAGCGTCGCCATGCGCGCCGCGGTGCCGGGCCTCAGGTCGTGCAGCGTGATCGTGGATGGCGAGGAGCCGGCGGCAAAGCGATCTTCGTCGATGACGCACAGGCCGCGCGCAAAGGCCTGCCGGGCGAGGCGCGCATCCTCGGGACTTGCGTGCGTCAGGCTCTGTTCCGGAAAACGAGGGACCTTGAACACGCGCTCGCCGCTGCGCGAGACGAAGCGCACGACATCGGCTTCGGTGTCATTAAACAGCACGCCGTCGCGGAACGGTTGCGCATTGTGGGCGCCCACCGGAATCCGCACCCAGCGCTGCAGTTCGCGGCCATTGAACAGCAGGATGCCGGAAGTCCTGAGGCCGCTGATGTGCATGCCGCCCGGCGCGCAGTGGACACTGTTCAGGTGCAGCGCATTCGATGGCGCAGGCCCGTCGTTGAATTCCGGGTCGAAAGGCTGCCCGACGAAGCCGTCATCGCGCGCGCCGATCCTGAGACCCCAGGAGAAAGCCTCGCGCTCGAGATCGAAGCCGAGGATCGAATCGAAACCGGTCGAGGTCAGGAACAGCGTGCGTTCGTGACGAAAGATCTCGTGGCAGTGCTTCAGGTAACGATTCCGCCAGGAACCCAGCGGGCGCCAGTCGGGCGAGAAGGCGAACAACTCATCGCTGGCCGCGATATAGATTGTGTCGCCGTCGAACGCGATACCGCGCAGTCCACGGTCCCATCCGCGGCCCTGCCAGTCGATGTTCATCGTGTTCCAGTCGAGCACCTGCCGGGCGCGATCGCACTCGAAGTCGACGAGCCAGACGCCGCCATGGCTTTCGCCCTGGCGGCTGCCTCGCACGACCGAGGATGCGACGAGGATAATCAGCGCAGGATCAGAAATCGAACCGGAACTGTAAGCCGATGCTACGCGGCCGGTTGATCGACTGTCGTGGTACCGCCCAGCGATTGCTCAGGAATTGTGCTGCCCGTTCATCCCAGACATTGTCGATGAAGATCGAGCTGCTCCATTTCTCCCCTTCCAGTCCGAAGCGCAGGTCGCCGGTCTGGTAGGCGTCCTGTCTCTGCACGTTACCGGCAGCAACGACGGACTCGATGCCTTCCAGGTTGTTGACCGATTCGCCGACGTAGGCGTAATCGAAACGCGCAAACGGTTGCGCATTCAACAGCCGGCCGCGCGCGCGGAATTCGATGCCGAGTGCCGCGCCCCAGTCGGGCGTCAGCGGCAGGCGCGCGTCGGCGGTGACCGGGAACTGGTAGACGGTGGGGCCAGGTCCAACCAGCGTCAGAATGGTCGCATCGGAAACACGCGCGTCGTTCCAGCTGAACGAGCCGTCCACCTGCCAGGCATCGTTGATCGAGAATGCGAATTCCGCCTCGACGCCCGGTATATCCGCGCTCGGCAGGTTGACGAAGCCAAGCTGGAAGACGCCGGGCTGCGGATCCTCGATCTGCACCGCGAAATCCTTCCATTTCATCAGGTAGGCGGCGACGTTGAACCGGACCCTGTTATTGAGCCATTCGGTCTTTGCGCCAAGCTCGAAGTTCTGCAGCTCGTCGGAGCTGTAAGTACGGGGCAGGATCGAATTCGGCTTCAGCGCATTGCTGCCGCCGAAGCGGAAGCCCTCGGAGTACGTCGCGTACACCATACGATCGTCGTCGATGCGATAGGTGGCGTTGAGTTTTGCAACCGTCCCGTCCTCGTCCGCATCCGCATTGCCGTTGAGCAGCGAGAAGCCGGTAAATCCTGCCGGTGCCTCCTGGTGCAGCGTGAACCGGCGGCTGTAATCGAACCAGCGCCCGCCGGCCGTGATCGTGAAATTCTCCGCCACGTCGAAACTGAGTTCGCCGAACACCGCGGTCTGCTCGAGCTCGGAGTCGTAGCGGCCGAGAAACCAGGTTTCGGTCGGAGCCAGCGTGTTGCCGGTCGCGTTGTACTCGAGGTAACTGAAGTACGCAAAAGCCGGTGTGTCCTGGTAGTCGCGGACGTAGCTGTCGAACTCGGTGTGGCTCGTTTCCTTGCTGTAGAACGCGCCCGCCAGCCAACCCCAGCGGCTGTCTGAATCGGCCGACGATTGCAGGCGCGCCTCGAAGGTCGTGATCTCGGTCTGCTCGTCGTTGGTGGCAAAACCGCGCGGATCGCCGCCGAAATCGTAGATCGGAGAGTTGTAGTAAATCGCCGACTGGTTGAATGTGTACTCGTAGTCCGTCGCATCCGCCTGGTAGGCGAAATCGCGGTCGAAATAGGACGCCGAGAAGATCGCATCGCCGAATGGCAATTTCGCGTTGACCGTCAGCGCAAGCTGGTACCACTTGTCGTCGAGGCTCTCGCGCTCGAACCGGACCTGGTTCAGGTCGCCGACGCCAATACTGACATCGCCATGACCGTCGGTGCTGAGGTCCTGGAATACTGCGCCAAACGTGGCATCCACGTTCTCGGTGACGTCGAAGCGCAACGCCGCGCGGCCACCGGTCGTCTGGGCCGTGTTGACGTCCTGGTCCACGATATTGGCATTGTCGTAGGTGCCGCCCCCGCTGTCGGAGAGCACGTTGTCGATGAACCCGGCGTCCTCGGCGGAGAATCCGACCAGGCGCAGTGCGATCTTGTCCGACAACGGCACGTTGACCATCGCGCTGATGTCGTAGCCGGTACCGCCGCCTTCGGTGTTCGTGACCTGACCTTCGGTCCAGGCCGAGAAGCCGGACGGATCCGGCTTGTTGGTGATGATGCGCAGCGTCCCTGACTGCGAGCTCGCGCCGTACAGCGATCCTTGCGGGCCGCGCAGCGCCTCGACGCGCTCGATATCGATCAGCCGCGGGTCGGGGTTGCGTCCGCCCTGCGTAATCGGCTGCTCATCGAAGTAGAGCGCCGACGAGGACTCCCCACCGAACTGGATACCCGAGCTCGCAACACCGCGGAACACGATGGTCGTGCCACCCGGCTCGCGCACGCCGAGCGACAGGCCCGGGATCAGCTTCGCGAAATCGTCCATCTGCTGCAGGCCGCGCATGGCGATGGCGCGCGTGTCCAGGGCGCTGATGGATTCCGACACATCCTGCAGGCGCTCGGCGCGCCGCGTGGCCGTGACGATGACTTCTCCGAGGCTGGCGGACTCCTGCGCCTGGGCCGTACCGGCCAGGGACAGCGCCGCCGAGACCGCGGCGCTCAGCGCCGGCGAGCCCGCCCGTCTGGAGCCTCGAAAAGGATCTGTCATGTCGTCTCCCCTCGCAGTGAGCGGATAGTAACCACGACCCGCCGGAACAAGCAATCCGCGGGCCTGCAACGGGTCATCCGGCGCGCCGGTGTGCGCTGTCGGTCGGCCCGCGCATGGTCGCGACGTACCATTCCATGAACCGGTGCGTGAAGTCCTCCATCGGCGACAACGGACCCGGCTCATAGAAGCGCGATTCGACGCCTTTCTGGTTGCGCTCGATGATTGACTTGTCCGCAATCGTGGTGACATCCCACAGCCAGGTGAGCTCCTCACGCTGGTAGTCCTTGCCCTCGACCGCCGACTCATTGACCAGCCAGGTGATCTCGCAGTCGGTATTGCGCAGGCCACGTGGCATGAACCGGTACAGCACCACGTGATCGCAGTAGGCCAGGGCAAAAGTCATCGGCCCGAGGTGCAGGTCGGTCGCGCCGCCGTCGTAGCCGGTGATCGAACCGAGCAACGGCGCGACGGGCTTGCCGTCGCGGCTGCCGGTCAGGTGCCCGCGCAGCATCGGGTAGCGTTCGAATGTGCGGTCGGTGCCGAGCGCCCCGGCTTCCAGCCATGAATGACGGGTTCCGGCGCGCACCAGCCCGACCGACTCGGCCCGCGCGAGCACCTGTTCGAGCATCCCACGGCGTTGCTCCAGTGGCATTACCAGACCGTGCCCGACCGAAAACTCAGGGTGCGCCGGCGCGCAGTGATAGCACTCGCAATAGTTCTCGACCGCGAGTTTCCAGTTGCTCTCGATCGGGTAATTCTGCCGGTGCGCGACCTTTGCCCGGTCGAGGCCATAGGGCGCCAGCAATTCGCCCAGGTCGTTTTCGATCGCGTCGAAGCACACGGCGTCGGGGTCGAAGTTGATGAATACCAGACCCCGGAGCACTTTCACCTGCAGGCGCTTGAGGCCGAGACGCGACTTGTCGAATCCCTCCGGCGTGTTCGCGGCCCCGCGCAGCGAGCCGTCGAGTGCGTAGCTCCAGCCGTGGTACTTGCAGGTGAACCGCGGTTCGCGTCCCTCGTGGGCGTCGCAAATGCGCGATCCGCGGTGCCGGCAGACGTTCAGCAGCGCGTTGATGTTGCCCGCTCCGTCCCGCACGACAATGACGGATTCGCCGGCCATCTCGAACAGGAAATAATCCCCGCGCCCCGCGACCTGGCTCGTGTGTCCAGCGTAGTGCCAGGATTTCAGGAATATCCGGCGGACCTCACTCTCATAGATCTCTGGATCGACGTACACGGTGCGCGGCAATCCGTGACCACGCTGCCAGGTGTCCAGGACTTTTTTCAATTCCATGCTCAAGTGATCCTACCTCGCCGAAGCCGGGCCGCGCAGTGCGGCGGAAGCCCGCCGGTTTGAGAGTATCACTGCGGTCGCCACGGTCACCGCCACCAGCACAATGATAATCGTTGTGATCGCGTTGATGTCAGGGGTCACGCCGAGCCGCACCTTGGCAAAGATGAACATCGGCAGGGTCGTTGCACCCGGACCCGACACAAAGCTCGAGATCACCAGGTCATCGAGCGACAGCGTGAATGCCAGCAGCCAGCCCGAGACCAGCGCCGGCAGCAGCATCGGCACCGTGATGTCGAAGAATACCGCGACCGGCCGCCCGCCGAGATCCATGGCCGCCTCTTCCAGCGATTCATCCATCGACGCGAGGCGGGAGCGCACGACAACCACCACATAGGCCATCGAGAAGGTGATGTGCGCGATCGTGATCGTGGTCGCCCCGCGCGAAGCGGGCCAGCCGACCAGATCCGCCATCGAAATGAACAGGAACAGCAGCGACAGCCCGGTGATGATCTCGGGCATCACCAGCGGCGCCGTGACCATGCCGGAGAGCAGCAGGCGCCCGCGCAGGCGGCTCACGCGCTGCAAGGCCAGGGCGACCAGCGCACCAAGTGCGGTCGCGAATGTCGCGCTGACGATCGCGATCCGCAGGCTCAGCCACGCAGCACTCAGCAATTCATCGTCCGACAGCAGGCCCGCATACCAGCGCAACGAGAAGCCGCCCCAGAGCGTCACGAGGCGCGAGTCGTTGAATGAATAGATCACAACCGAGATGATCGGCACATACAGGAGCGCATAGCCGAACGCCACGATGCTGGCCAGGAATAGCGAGCGCCGGTTCATTGCCCCGCATCCTGTGCGCGCGCCTGGATACGCTGGAACCACAGCATCGGCGCGATCAGCAGCAAGAGCAGTACCACCGACACGGCCGAGGCGACTGGCCAGTCGCGGCTGATGAAGAATTCATCCCACAACACGCGGCCGATCATCAGCGTGTCGGCGCCGCCGAGCAGCGCCGGGATCGTGAACTCACCGACCGCCGGGATGAAAACCAGCAGGCAGCCGCCGATGACACCGGGAATCGACAGTGGCAGGGTCACGTCGACAAAGCCCTGCCAGCGCCGCGCACCGAGGTCGGCGGCGGCATCGAGCAGATTGTGGTCGTGCCGCTCGAGGTTCGCGTACAGCGGCAGGATCATGAATGGCAGGTACGAATAGACGATGCCGAGATAGACCGCGAAGTCGTTGTAGAGCATCTGGATCGGCTGGTCGATCAGGCCGGCCCAGATCAGGAACTCGTTGATCACACCGCGGTTGTTCAGCAGGCCGATCCACGCATAGACGCGCAGCAGGAACGAGATCCAGAACGGCAGGATCACCGCGAGCAGCAGCACGTTGCGGCGGCCGGGAGGCTGGCGCGCGATGTAGTACGCCATTGGATATCCGAGCAGCAGGCACAGCAGCGTGCCGATCGCCGCCATCTTCAGCGACGACAGGTAGATGATTCCGTAGTAACCATCCTGGAACAGGAAGGCATAGTTTTCGAAGGTGGCCTGGATGCCCCTGAATCCCTCCGCACCCCAGTCCAGCAGCGACGTGAATGGCGGCTGCGCAATGATCGGGTCCGCGACACTGATCTTGAGGATGATCAGGAACGGCGCGAGGAAGAACAGCAGCAGCCAGAAGTACGGCAATAGCACCGAGCGGCGCAGCCAGCGCTCCGCATGCAGACCGTTGCTGTCGGCTTCCCTGCTCATGCGCGCAACAGGATCGTGCTCGAGATGTCCCACGACAGGTACACCTCGTCATCCCACTCGACCGTGAGGCTGGCGGAGCGCCGCAGGTTTTGCGCGCTGACCTGCAGCACCGCGCCGCTCTGCAGGCGCACGCGATAGAGCGACTGATCGCCGAAATACGCCAGGTCCCAGACCGTGCCTTTCAGGACATTGCGGTCCTGCAACTGCGGAGCTTCGCGGCTGATCGTGATCTTCTCCGGGCGCACGGCGATGCAGGCGGCGCTGCCGGCTGCGAGCGCCTCATCCGACAGAACCGACAGCTCCGCGCCGAGCGCGTCGCAACGCAGCGTCAACCGCCCGGCGCCGGCATTCGTGACCGATCCGTCGATCAGGTTGATGTTGCCGACGAAGCCTGCGACATAGCGATTGGCCGGGAATTCGTACACCTCGCCAGGCGTGCCGACCTGGGCGATGCGGCCCTCGGACATCACCGCAATGCGGCTCGCGAGTGTCATCGCCTCGTCCTGGTCGTGCGTGACGACCACGAATGTGGTCCCGAGCTGGTACTGCAGGTTCGCCAGCTCGAACTGGGTGTGTTCGCGCAGTTTCCGGTCGAGCGCGGCGAGCGGCTCGTCGAGCAGCAGCAATTTTGGCCGCTTGACCAGCGCGCGCGCGAGTGCGACGCGCTGCTTTTCGCCACCCGACAGCTTTTCCGGCTTGCGGCGCGCGAGCGCCTCGAGCTTGACGAGCGCCAGCATCTCCGCGACCCGCTCCCGGATCTTTTCGGTGGGGACATGTTCCTTCTTCAGGCCATAGGCGATGTTCTGCGCAACCGTCATGTGCGGAAACAGCGCGTAGGACTGGAACATCAGGTTGACGGGACGTTCGTACGGCGGCACATCGGTCATGTCCACGCCGTCGATCAGGATCCGGCCCGAGGTCGGCTGCTCG
>JANNTO010000280.1:0-1907 GCA_031403675.1 Gammaproteobacteria bacterium
TTCGCGGGGACGATCCCGGTTGCTGGGACAGCATCGGCCAATTGCAGCCGGTGCGGTGAAAAAAGGATATAAATCATGACCATAGGTCTGGTCGGCCGGAAGGCCGGCATGACTCGGGTTTTCACCGAAGCAGGCGACGCCTTGCCGGTGACGGTCATCGAGGTCCTGCCGAATCGCATCGTGCAGGTCAAGGACTTGAAGCCCGATGGCTATCGCGCCGTGCAGGTCACCTTCGGCACCCGCCGCGCCTCCCGGCTTTCCAAGCCGGTAGCCGCCCATTACGCAAAACCGGGCGTGCTGCCGGGCGAAAAGCTGGTCGAGTTCCGGCTCGCCGAGGGCGAGGGCGCGGATCTCAAGACCGGCGCCGAACTGAAGGTCGACATGTTCAAAGAAGGCCAGATCGTGGACGTGGCCGGGGCGACGATCGGCAAGGGCTATGCCGGTGTCATGAAGCGCCACGGATTTGCCGGCGGCATGGCGAGCCACGGCGCCTCGGTCGTGCACCGCGCCCCGGGTTCGATCGGCCAGCGCCAGACGCCGGGCCGCGTATTGCCCGGCAAGCGCATGGCGGGCCGCATGGGCAACGCGAATCGCACGGTGGAAAACCTGAAAGTCGTCCAGGTCGATCTCGAGCGGAATCTGCTGCTGGTCAGCGGTTCCGTGCCGGGCGCCCCGGGCGGCCGGGTCGTGGTCAGGCCGTCGGTCAAGGCCGCGGCACGTGGGCGACGCAAGTCCGTCGCCGCGACCAAGAAGTGAGCCGGGAGCGCTCTGCATGAAGCTCAAGCTGGTGAATGGCGGGCCCAAGGGCTCCGAAATCGAGGTCAGTGATGCGACTTTCGGCCGTGAATTCAACGAGCCGTTGGTCCATCAGGTGCTGACCGCCTACGC
Organism: Gammaproteobacteria bacterium; assembly: GCA_031403675.1. Lineage (GTDB taxonomy): Bacteria > Pseudomonadota > Gammaproteobacteria > Steroidobacterales > Steroidobacteraceae > SCUD01. The sequence goes on from JANNTO010000280.1 coordinate 889, forward strand.
GGCTGCGGGTCGTGCGGGCACCAAGGCACAGTTGACGAAGTCCGAGGTCCGCGGCGGCGGCAAGAAGCCGTGGAACCAGAAGGGCACCGGCAGCGCGCGCGCCGGTTCGATCAGAAGCCCGATCTGGGTCGGTGGCGGTCGTGCCTTTGCGGCCAAGCCGCGCAGCTACGCGCAGAAGGTCAACCGCAAGATGTATCGCGGCGCGATCCGCTCGATGCTGTCGGAACTCGCGCGCCAGGAACGCCTGGTGGTGACCACCGCGCTCGAGCTCGAAGCACCGAAGACCAAAATGCTGGTCGGCCTGCTGGCCGGGCTCGGTCTCGACAACGTGCTGATCCTGATCGAGGCCTACGACGAGAAACTGCATCTTGCGGCGCGCAACCTGGTCGGCGTCGACGTCTTGACGGTCGCGAGCCTTGATCCGATGTCGCTCGCACGCTATCCGAAAGTGCTGGCCACGGTCGGTGCGCTCAGGATGCTCGAGGAGAGACTCGCATGAGCACGCGCTCGGAACCCCGCGTGAGTACGCGATCGAAAGACTGGCTCGCTGGCGTGCTGATCGCGCCGCACGTCTCGGAAAAGAGCGCCCGCATCGCAATGCAGGGCAATCAGTACGTATTCCGCGTGCGCACCGATGCGACCAAGCCGGAGATCCGCGCCGCGGTCGAATTCATGTTCGAGGTCAAGGTCGACACGGTCCATGTCGTCAACCAGATCGGCAAGGCCAAGCGCTTCGGGCGCACGCCGGGTCGTCGGCAGGACTGGAAGAAGGCCTATATACGGCTGGTCGAAGGCCAGCAGATCGAAATGTCCGGCGCCGAGCGCGCCTGACCGCTCTTTGAGACGGAACAGAACCCATGGCACTGAAGAAACTGAAGCCAACATCGCCGGGAACGCGCTTCCAGCTGCGTCCGGACCGTTCGCATCTGCATCGCGGCGGGCCGGTGCGCGCGCTCGTGGTCGGCCACAAGTCGACCGGCGGTCGCAACAACGTCGGCCGCATGACCACGCGCCACAAG
>JANNTO010000281.1:0-6068 GCA_031403675.1 Gammaproteobacteria bacterium
GGTAGGAGAACGGCAAGCCGGAGCGGCGGGTGTGAGTGAAGCGGGCGGAGACCCGGTCGGGCCGCGGTGAGCGTCGGCAACCTGCCGTTCTCCATCGCGCTCGCCCTGCGCTACCTCCGCAGCACCCGGAAGGACGCCTTCGTGAGTTTTCTCTCGCTCGTGGCCGCCGCCGGAATCGGCCTCGGAGTGGCGGCGCTGGTCCTCGCCCTGGCAGCGCTCACCGGAATGCAGCAGGCGCTGACCGGCGAGATCCTGGCGCGGACACCCGCGGTCGAGATCCAGCTCCCGCCGCGGCTCGAAGCGTCCGGAGTCGCGGGGCTCGTCGAGCGTCTGCGGCGCGACACCGAGATCACTTCCGTGCAGGAGGCTCTTTCCGGCAAGGGTTGGATCGTGGTTTCCGGGCGCGTCGAGGCGCCATCCTGATCGCGCCGTCAATGCGAATCGTGGTGCCGTTCAACATGTAGTTGGTGCAGATTGCGGCGACCAGCTCCGCATACTCTTCCGGCCGCCCGAGACGCGGCGGGAACGGGACTTGCTTGCCGAGCGAGTCCTGTGCTTCCTGCGGCAGGCCCGCCATCATCGGCGTCGCGAACAGTCCCGGCGCGATGCAGACCACGCGAATGCCGAATCGGGAGAGTTCGCGCGCGAGCGGCAGCACCATGCCTGCGACCGCTGCCTTCGACGCGGCATAGGCGACTTGTCCGACCTGACCCTCGAAGGCCGCGACCGAGGCGGTATGAATCAGCAGGCCGCGTTCGCCGTCGGCATCGGGCGCATTGTTCTGCATCAGCGCGGCGGCCGCGCGATCGAGGTTGAATGTGCCGACGGTGTTGATGTTGAGCACACGCTGGAATACGGAGGAGGGCAACGGGCCGTCGCGGCCCAGCAGTTTCCCCGGGGTCGCCACACCCGCGCAGGAGATGGCGACATTGAGACCGCCCAACTTCTGCGCCGACTCGCGGGTCGCGGCATCGACATCGGTTTCGCTCGTGACGTCGCAATGCCGGTAACTGGCGGAGGCGCCGAGCGCAGCCGCTGCCTTGTGGCCGGCTTCATCCTGCACGTCGAGCAACGCGACCTTGCCGCCACCGGCGATGAGCCGTGCTGCCGTCGCAAGTCCGAGCCCCGAAGCACCGCCGCTGATGACCGCCAACACCCGATCGATTTTCATGCGCTTATCCCCTCATCGACAGTTTACAACCTGCAACGGCCAAAACCTTGACCGCTACAGCCTCAATCCACCGTCGACCTCGATGACACGCCCGGTGACAAAGTCGTTTTCGGCAATGAAAAGCGCGGTCGCAGCGATCTCGGCCGGGTCGCCGAGCCGGTGCAACGGCACCGCGGATTTGACCCGCGCAACCATCTCCGGTTTCATCGCGGCCAGAATTTCGGTGGCACAGAAACCGGGTGCAATCGCGGCGCTCCTGATGCCATGCCGCGCAAGTTCCTTGGCCCAGACCACGGTCATCGCGGCGACGCCGGCCTTGGTCGCCGAGTAATTGGTCTGGCCGGGATTGCCTTCGCGCGAGATCGACGAAATGTTGATGATCAGGCCGCCATTGCCGAGCTGGATCATTCGTTCGGCGGCTTCGCGCCCGCACAGGAACACGCCGGTCAGGTTGACGTCGACTACCGACTGCCACTGCGCGAGCGACATCTTCGAAACGATCTGTCCGTCCTGGGCCTTGACCAGCAAAGCGTCCCTGGTGATGCCGGCATTGTTGACCAGTACGTCGAGCCGGCCGAGATCGGCGACCGCCGCGTCGAGGCTCTTGATCACCTGTGCTTCGTCGACGACGTTGGTCAGATAGGCCTTGGCGCGCACGCCCAGCGCCTGGCATTGCGCACAGGTCTGGTCGAGTTCGGTGGCATTCAGGTCGAGCGCGGCAATGCTGGCGCCTGCCCTGGCGAATGCGATAGCGATTTCGCGTCCGATGCCACGGCCCGCGCCGGTGATCGCCACTACCTTGTTGGAAAGCTGCATGAAGTCCTTTATTGCACCTGCGAACAGAGGTGCAGACGACGCAACGGGGTCAGGACGTTAGCGATTTTTGCGTCGCAAGACAACCGTCAGGTTGGTTCTATGTCAAACAGCACGGTTTCGGCATCGACCAGTTCACCAGCGCGGGCCAAAACGGTGGCGACGCGACCGGCGCGGCCGGCGCGGATCGCATGCTGCATTTTCATGCCCTCGACCACGGCAAGCACCGCACCGCGCGCGACCAGGTCGCCGGCCTTGACGCGCAGTTCAACGACCCGACCTGGCAGTGGCGAGGCCGGATGCGCGTCGGCGTCCTCGACCCTGCGTTCATAGGGCCAGGCCGGCGACAGCGCGATTTCATCCGCTTGGGTATCGATAATCTGCAGGCGCTCACCGTGCCGGATCAACTCGAGCTCGTGTGAGCCCGCGCCCGCATCGACCGAATAGCGATCACCGCCCGCATGGATGACGCGACCGGCGATCTTCGTGGAGCCGGTTTCGATTTCGAGGCGCCCGTCCTGCCGGGTCACGCGCAGTCGCAGAAATGCCGGCGTGCGCAGTCCAACCGATTGCCGGCTCGCACCGCCGGCGCGCCAGCCATCGCTGCAGGTCCACGGTGAGCTCTGCGAATCCGTTGCGGTTCGGTCATCGAGCGCGATCGATGCAGCGAGCAGCAGCGCTTCCGACGCCGGCGCGACTTCCTGCGTCAGCGCGGCGAGCTCGCGATCGACGAAACCGGTGTCGACCCCGCCCGCGGCGAACTGCGGATGCGCGGCAATTGTGCGCAGCAGCGGCAGGTTGTTGGCGACGCCAAATATCGCGGTGCGGTCCAGTTGCCGCCGCAGGTTTGCGAGCGCAGCCGCGCGGTCGCGGCCCGAGGCGATGACTTTAGCGATCATCGGGTCGTAGTGAACGGTGATCGAATCGCCGTCTTCGATGCCGCTGTCGACGCGCCAGTCGGCGTCTTCGCTAGGTCGTGCAAATCGCTCGACCCGGCCGACCGAGGGCAGGAATCCACGCCGCGGATCCTCGCTGTAGAGGCGTGCCTCGATCGCATGGCCCTGCTGGCGGATCTCGTGCTGCGCGAGCGGCAGGCGTTCGCCGGATGCGATCCGCAACTGCCATTCGACCAGGTCGAGTCCGGTGACGGACTCGGTGACCGGGTGCTCGACCTGCAGGCGCGTGTTCATTTCCATGAAATAGAAACGGCCGTCCGCATCGACGATGAATTCGATCGTGCCGGCATTGACGTAGCTGACCGCCTGCGCGGCGCGCACCGCTGCGGCCGTCATTGCGTCGCGGGTCGCCTGGTCGATGAAGGGCGAGGGCGACTCCTCGATGATTTTCTGGTAGCGCCGCTGCACCGAGCATTCGCGTTCGAACAGATGCACACAACTGCCGTGGCCGTCGCCGAACACCTGCACCTCGATGTGACGCGGCCGCTCGAGAAAGCGTTCGAGCATCAACCGGCCGTCGCCGAATGCGTTCTCGGCCTCGCCACGGCTGCCTGCGATTGCCTCCGCAAGCTCGCCGGCCTCGCGCACGACGCGCATGCCCTTGCCGCCGCCGCCTGCGACGGCTTTCACCAGCAAAGGAAAGCCAACGCGCGCTGCTTCCTTTGCGAGTCGCGCATTTGACTGGTCCTCGCCCATGTAGCCCGGCACGACCGGCACGCCGGCCGCCGACACGATCGCCTTGGCCTCATGCTTGAGGCCCATCGCGCGGATCGCGCTCGCGGGCGGGCCGACGAAGCGCAGGCTCGCAGCTTCGCAGGCTGCCGCGAAGGCGGCATTCTCCGACAGGAAACCGTAGCCCGGATGAATCGAATCGGCCTGCGTGGCACGCGCAGCGTCGATGACTGCAGTGATGTTCAGATAGGAGTCGCGTGCCGGGGCAGGGCCGATGCAAACCGCCTGATCGGCCGAGCGCACGTGCAGTGCGCCGCGATCCGCCTCGGAATGAACCGCGATCGCATGAATGCCGAGCCGCCGGCAGCTGCGGATAATGCGGCAGGCGATCTCGCCGCGGTTCGCGATCAGCAGCCGGCGCAACATCAGCCGGGATCGCGCCAGCGGGGTCGGCGCCGCTCGAGAAAGGCGGAAAGGCCTTCCCTCCCTTCATCCCCAGCGCGAACCCGCGCAATCCAGCGCGCAGTCTCCGCAAGCATCGCCTGGTCGCCCGCCGCGCTGCGACCCGTCATGTGACGGAGCAGCTGCTTGATCTCGGCCTGGGCGCGCGGACCGCCCGCGAGCAGTGCATCCACCATCGCACGTACCGCATCGGGCAGCACCGTATCGGCCACGGTTTCATGCACGAGGCCAATGCGCATTGCGGTTGCCGCATCCATGGTCTCGCCGGTCAGGAACCAGCGGTGCGCCTGGCGCGCGCCGAGCGCGCGGATTACATAGGGCGAAATCATCGCCGGTATCAGTCCGAGCCGGACTTCCGACAGCGCAAATCGCGCGCTGTCGCCGGCCAGCGCGATGTCGCAGGCGGAAATCAACCCGAGTGCGCCGCCATAGGCCGCGCCATTGACGACCGCGATGGTCGGCTGCGGCTGGTTCTCGAGCCGCGCAAGGAGTGACGCGAAGCGCCGCGAGTCGGCTTCATTCTGTTCCGGTGGCGCCGCGCCCGCGGCGCGCATCTCGGTGATATCGGCGCCTGCGCAGAAGATCCCGCCTGCGCCGGTCAGCAGCACGACGCGAATTGCCGGATCATCGGCCAGGCCCGCGAGCGCATCGGTGAGCCGCGTGACCAGCTCTCCCGACAACGCATTGCGCGCTTCCGGGCGATCGAGCGTCAGCGTCGCAATACCGCGCGGTTCGCGGGTGATGTTGAGCATGGGCATTACATCCGGAATATGCCGTACGACTCCGGCAGCGGCTCCGGACCCGTGGCAACCACTTCAAGCGCGAGCCCGAGCACGCGACGCGTATCGAGCGGATCGATGACACCATCGTCCCACAACCGCGCGGTCGCGTAATAAGGATTGCCCTGGCGCTCGTACTGGTCGCGGATTCCCGCCATGAATTCCTGCTGTTCCTGCTCGGCCCAGCTGCCGCCGCGTGCCTCGACGCCGTCGCGACGCACGGTCGCGAGCACGCTCGCGGCCTGCTCGCCGCCCATCACCGAAATGCGCGCGTTGGGCCAGGTCCACAGGAAGCGGCCGCCGTAGGCGCGCCCGCACATTGCGTAATTGCCGGCGCCGACCGAGCCGCCGAACACGACGGTGAGCTTTGGCACTGTCGAGCAGGCGACTGCCGTCACCATTTTCGCGCCGTCGCGCGCAATCCCGCCGGCCTCATAGCGCTTGCCGACCATGAAGCCGGTGATGTTCTGCAGGAACACGAGCGGCACCTTGCGACGATTCGCCAGCTGGACGAAATGCGCGCCTTTCAGCGCCGATTCGGAGAACAGGATGCCGTTGTTCGCAAGGATCGCGACCGGATAGCCCCAGAGGTGGGCAAAACCGCAGATCAGCGTCTTGCCGTAAAGCGCCTTGAATTCGTGGAACTCGGATCCGTCGACCAGTCGTGCGATGACTTCCCGCACGTCGTAGGGCTGGCGCAGGTCGCGTGGCACGAGGCCATACAGCTGCTCGGCCGGAAAGGCAGGCTCGACGGGCTCCCGCCGTCCGAGCCAGGCGGCCGGGCGATGATTGAGCGCACCGACGATCTCGCGCGCCATCGCGAGTGCATGTGCGTCGTTGTCGGCCAGATGGTCCACCACGCCGGAGGTACGTGCATGCACATCGCCGCCGCCCAGCGATTCCGCATCCACGACCTCGCCGGTCGCGGCTTTGACCAGCGGCGGGCCGCCAAGAAAGATCGTGCCCTGGTTCTTCACGATGATGGATTCGTCGCACATCGCCGGCACGTAAGCGCCGCCGGCGGTGCAGGAACCCATCACCACGGCCACCTGCGGGATGCCGGCCGCCGACAGACGCGCCTGGTTGTAGAAGATCCGGCCGAAATGCTCGCGATCCGGAAACACCTCGTCCTGCAACGGCAGGAAGGCGCCGCCGGAATCGACCAGGTACACACAGGGCAGGCGGTTCTCGAACGCGATCTCCTGCGCGCGCAGG
>JANNTO010000282.1:0-1732 GCA_031403675.1 Gammaproteobacteria bacterium
CCTGGATATCACCTGTTGCCAAGGCACTTATCAAGGCGCGTGAGGGCGATAAAGTGCTTCTGAAAACACCCGGCGGCATCGAGGAGCTGGAAATCCTCGAAGTGCGCTACGACCCCATCGACTAGTAGCACCTATAGGAGAAACCCGGTGAGCATCGTTCAGGAGTTTCGCGAATTCGCGGTCAAAGGCAACGTCATGGATCTCGCCGTGGGCGTGATCATCGGCGCCGCCTTCGGCAAGATCGTGGGCTCGCTGGTCGAGGACGTGGTCATGCCGCTGATCGGCACGCTGATGGGAGGCCTCGACTTCAGCGGCCTCGCCCTGAAGATTGGCTCGGCGACGCTCAAATACGGCAAATTCCTCCAGACCTGCCTCGACTTCCTGATCATCGCCTGCGCGATCTTCTTCTTCGTCAAGCTGATCAATCGCGTGAAGCGGGAGGAGGAAAAACCTGCGGCCTCCGGCGCGCCTGCAACGCCGCCGCGGCAGGAAGTTCTTCTCGAAGAGATCCGGGATCTGCTCAAGACCCGATAGCGTATTGTTCTCGCGCCTGGCTCCGGCCAGATCCGGTCGTTGGCCGACTTCCGCAACAACGCTTCAATCGATCATTTCGTCGGCGCGTAGCAGGAGTTCCCGCGGAATAGTGAGTCCAAGTGTCTTGGCGGTCTTGCGGTTGATCACAAGCGAGAACGTTGTGGGCTGCTCGATCGGCAATTCTCCGGGCTTTGCGCCCTTCAGTATCTTGTCCACGTAGGTAGCGGCGCGTCGGTACAAATCGCCGATGTTTGTGCCGTAGCTAAGGAGGGCGCCGGCGGTGACGTACTCCCTTAGGCCCACGACCGACGGCAGTCCGTGGGCCACCGCCAGATCCGCGATCCGCTGCCGGTGCGTAGCGAAAAATGGACTGATCAAAACAAAGACAGCTTGGGCCTGTTCCTTCTTCATTGTCGCGAAGGCACGTTCGATCTCCTCTGGCGTGCGTGCCTCCACAGGTAGAACTCGCACACCAATTTTCTGCGCCGCCGCCACCAAATTCTTTAAAGTGACGACGTGGGCACCATCATCGCGATTTGTTAGAACCGCGACGCGAGATAATTTGGGTACCATGGCGATCAGCATTTCGAGCTGCTTTGGAGTCAATTCGACGTTGCTCAAAGAAAGGCCGGTAATGTTCCCGCCGGGCCGCGCCAGGCTTGCGACGAACCCAGCTTCGACCGGGTCGGCAGAACTTGCGATGACGATCGGAATCGCGCTTGTTGCCTGCTTTGCCGCCCCGACCGCGGGCGTAGACTGGGTCACGATAATTTCGACTTTCATTCGCACCAATTCAGCCGCCATGCCTGGAAGGCGATCGAATTGCCCGTCCGCCAAGCGCCACTCAATGACGAGGTTCTTGCCGTCGACATAGCCAAGCTCGCGCATTCCTTGCGTGAACGCTGCGTAATCGCTGGCGCGTGAGCGCAGGCCGAGAAATCCAATGCGAGAAATTTTGCCCGGATGCTGGGCGATGGCTGCGACGGGAATCACAAGCAGCGCGCCCGTGGCGAACAACAACTTCCTGCGTCGTATCTGGCTCATTGCTCCCTCGCGGATGCGCTTGCGGGAGAGTCTACGCTTGGTCAGCGGAAGTCCCCGGCCTTGAATACCGATAGTTTCTTTGGGTCAACGTGCCGGCGCAGTGCGTCGTGCACCTGGGCCGGCGTCAGCGCCGCGATGTTCTTCTCGAATTCGA
>JANNTO010000283.1:0-3562 GCA_031403675.1 Gammaproteobacteria bacterium
CTGAGGCGGCCGGAGGTGCTGCTCCTCGACGAATGCACGAGCGCACTGGACGCCCAGACGAGGGACGAGCTGGTCGAGAAACTTCTCGCGCAGTTCAAGGAGGGCATCTTGGTCTTCGTGACCCACGACGCTCATATTCGCTCACGGGTGGATCAAGTACTCGACATGGCATACGTCAACCAGGCCGAAGTGGGTGACTCTTGAAGGAAGCGCTGAAACGCGCGTACCTGGCCTTGATTGCGCCAGACAGCGAGACGCCACGGGTGATGGAGATGATCTCCTCGGCGCTGGGAGAATCCAAGGGTGCGGTACTGGACGTCGGATGCGGTTATGGAAGATATCTCCGCCGCATGACTGAGAGCGGCATCGACGCGACGGGCGTCGATGCCAATGCCGAAATCGTACGTGCAAACCGATCGCGGGGATTGAAATCGATGACGCCACAGGAGTACCGTACGGCCGGCGTGCGGCCGAAGGTAGTCCTCATGGCGCACGTCATCGAGCATTTTGAACCGCACGATCTGGTCGAATTCATCGACAGCTGGCTCGATACGATGGCGGACGGCGGGGAGTTGGTGATCGTCACGCCGCTGATGAGCCCCCACTTCTACGACGACTTCGATCACTTCAAGCCGTACTATCCGGCCGGCATCCAGATGGTGTTTGGCGGATCGGGCGCCCAGGTCCAGTACTGGTCGCGCCATCGACTCCAGCTCGTGGACGTATTCTTCCGCCGCACGCCGTGGCGGGCAACGCTGGTCCGCGGTCTCTATGTGGGAGGGGCTGCAGGCTGGCCATTCCATGCCGCCAATGCGGTCGCCGCTCTCGCATTCCGGCTAAGCGCAGGGCTGATTGGGCGGAAGACCGGCTGGATGGGACGGTTCCGGAAAGTTTCGTGCGAATCGGCTGCCAAGAGGCCCCCCAATTGAATGCCGCCGGCAAACCATCGCCCGTTGCCCTGTTTGCCTACCGTCGCCCGGGCCACCTGCAGCGCGCTCTGGATTCGCTCGCAGGCAACCCGCTGGCGCGGGAGAGCCCGCTGGTGATCATTTGCGATGGTGCAAATGATCCAGCCGCAGCGGCGGACGTGGTGGAGGTGAGGCGGATCGCGCGCTCGGCAAGCGGATTCCGAAGCTTGAAGGTAATAGAAAGGGAACAAAACCTGGGTCTGATGGCCTCGATCATCGAGGGCGTAGGCAGACTGACCCGCGAGCATGGTCGCGTGATCGTAGTCGAGGACGATCTCGTTGTTGCACCCCGCTTCCTCGAGTTCATGAACCTCGCGCTGGAGCGTTACGCCGAGGAGCCCAAGGTGATGCAGGTCTCGGGCTATATGTACCCGTGCGTGCTTGACGGTGCTGCTGGCAGCGGGTTCCTGCCGTCCATCTCCTGCTGGGGCTGGGCCACTTGGGACCGGGCATGGCGGCAGTACGACGCTTCGCTGCCCGGCTGGGAGGCGATTCGAGCTGATCCTCGCGCGCAGCGGTCGTTCGATATGGACGGGGCCTACGACTACTCGGGAATGCTCGAGCGCACCCGGTCGGGAGAACTGCAATCATGGGGCGTGATTTGGTACCTTAGCGTGTTCTCGCGGCAGGGCCTGGTGCTCTATCCGCGCAGGAGCCTCGTGAGCAACACGGGGTTCGACGGGTCCGGAACGCACGCCGCGGGCAGCTCGGGCGACCAACTCGGCGCCGTCGAGCTGTGGGATGGGGCGGAATCGTTTGAGTTTCCGGCGCGCCTGGAAGTGGACCAACGCTACTATGCGGAGTCCCGGCAATTGATTTCCTCCGTACAGAAAGGATGGCGGGCTTGGCTAAGACGGCTTATTCGGCGCTAAAAGGGGTGCTGCGCGAACTGTGCCCGCCGTTGCTCTGGCAGGGTATGCGCCGGGCCAAGCTGGCGTTCTATCCCGCGACACGCCGCTTCGAGGGGCATCCAGGCCATCAGGACCTCGAAGTCTACTGGGACGACGAGATGGCGCAGCTGCTCGAAACCTGGGGCGAAGGAAACGTCTGGAACGAAATACAACTTTTGCTCTACGAGCGGCGCGGACGCGTGCTGGACATCGCCTGCGGTACCGGCAAGACGATGTCCGTATTGGCGCGCTTTTCCGCGCTCGAGGTTTATGGCTTCGACATCTCGGATTTTCTCGTGGGCAAGGCGCGCGAGCGCGGGATTCCCTCCGAGCGGCTGCGGGTGGCCGACGCTACCCGGCTCGATTATCCGGATACGAGCTTCGACTATTCCTATTCGATCGGATCGTTCGAGCATTTCACCGAGGATGGCCTGGTGCGCGCCATAGCGGAATCCGCCCGGGTCACCGCGCGCGCCGCGTTTCACATGGTCCCGGTGTCGCGCAGCGGCACGGATGAGGGCTGGATGAAGACCTACCAGAGTTTCTTCAACAATTCCGTCGAGTGGTGGACCGCCAAATACAAGGCGAGCTTTCCGCACGTCATGGTGCTGGAATCCGCATGGAGCGACGGGCACTCCTTCGGTCGCTGGTTCGTCTGCACGAAGGAATCCCATTGAGCCTGATCGGCGCAGCGCTCGGGCTGTATAACCGGCTCAAGCTTTCGGCCAAAGACCGCATGAACAAGGGCAGGGTGCGCTCCTGCGGGCGCAATACCGTCCTGCAAGGCTATGTCGATGCGCGCGGCGCGCGCTGCGAGATCACTATCGGCGACGAGTGCACCCTGCAGGGCCTGCTGGTCACCGAGACGGACACGAGCGAAATCTCGATCGGCAACAACGTGTTCATAGGCTCGAACACCGTCCTCGACTGCGCCACCCGGATTACCATCGAGGACGACGCACTGGTTTCCTATGAATGCCTGCTGCTCGACAGCAACAATCACAGCAACGACGCGCGCGTCCGCAAGCAGGACCTGCCCGACGTCAAGCACGGGCGTGCCTACAATTGGGACGCCATTCCCTCGCGCCCGATCCGCATTTGCCGCGGCGCCTGGATCGGCGCGCGCTCAATAATCCTGAAGGGCGTCACCGTGGGCGAGGGCGCGATCGTCGGCGCGGGCAGCGTCGTGACCAAGGACGTCGAGCCGTACACCATGGTCGGCGGCAATCCCGCACGCTTGCTGCGCCGGCTGGAGCGCACGCCGCAGGACGCGGCGGATGCTGCGGGTTGACGCTGCTAGAATTTTCAGCGAGGAATCATGGGAATCGAGCTCGTAGAGTACAACGGCACGCGCTACGCGGAAATAATCCGCGTTGACGTGACGGCCGAGAAGACGACTTTTTTCTCGCCGCCCGAGTCGTCGTTCCAGTTCGGCCTGCTGGCCCACAAGGCGGGCTATCTGGAAGAACCGCATTACCACCGCGAATTTTCGCGTACGGTGAGCGACCTGCAGCAGATGTTCGTGGTGCAAAAGGGGGTGGTGGGCGTCCGCCTCTACAGCGACGACGGCCTGCTGCTGCGCGAAATCGTGCTGCATCCTGGCGATGCAATCGTGCTGATCCACGGGGTGCACGCCATCCGGGTCATCGAGGACATGCAGTGCCTGAGCGTCAAGCAGGGTCCCTTCCTCGGCGTCGAATTCGA
>JANNTO010000284.1:0-1881 GCA_031403675.1 Gammaproteobacteria bacterium
CGCGTTTTTTTGGCCGCCCCCGACCCCGCTGGGGCAACCCTTCAAAAACGCCTTGCCCGCGGCCTCCCTCCGGCGCGCGCGGCGCCACAGGTCGTGGGCATCAAACGCCCCCGACAGGGGCTCCACCGCCAGTTTCGACAGTAGCCTGTGGCGCTCGGGCGGGCCGGCCGTGAACAGCAGGCTGCCGAAGCGGCGCGGATCGTTGAACCGCAGGCAGCGGCCCGAGTCCAGCACGAGATCGACGTGATCGTGGGCAAACGGCGGCGAATCCGCGTCCTGCACGCGCAGGCTCCCCGACATGCCGAGATGCCAGATCAGCGTGCCGGCGTCGGTGTCGATCAGCAGGTACTTGGCGCGCCGCCCGACCGAGCGGACGGTCGCGCCACGAATCCTGGCAGGCAGGCTCTGCGGCACCCGCCAGCGCAGGCGCCATTGGCGCACGATCAGCCGCTCGATCCGCCTGCCGACGAGCCAGGGCTCGATGCCCCGGCGCGTCGTCTCGACTTCCGGCAGTTCCGGCATCCTGGCCGGCTGCCGCTCAGAACTTCGTCATGAACTCCACGCCGATGCGGCGCGGTTCGTTGACGAACCCGGTCAGGTTGTTGAAGTCGATGGCGCCGACCGCCTCGATCTCGTCGGTCAGGTTGCGACCGTAGACTGCGAACTGCTGCTTTCCGTCATTCCAGGCGTAACCGATGCGCAGCCCGGTCTCGAGCAGCGACTTGCCTTCGAACTCGACCGCTTCGTAAAGGAAGAAATTCACTTCGCTGCGGTAGGCGACATCCGAGAAGACGAAGAACTCGCCGCTGCCGACCGGCTTGCTGAAGTGGGTCATCATGCTGAAGATCCATTTTGGCGACTGCGGCAGGCGGTTGCCGTCGATGCTGACGGTGGCCGGCACGAAGGGTGGAATCGCCGGCGAAGTCACCGGGTCGGTGAACGTGCATCCGCCACCGCAGACCTTGACGCCGAGGTTCGAGTCGTCGATTTCGGTGTCGTTGTAGCTGGCGCCGAGCGAGATGCGCAGGTTGTCGGTGATGAATGCCTCGAAGTCGACTTCGAAACCCTGGCCGTCGGTCTGGTCGGCATTGAGCAGTGTATTGAAGTTGGTCGCGCCGCCGACGGCGGTCAGCTGCTGGTCGTCCATCGTGTAGGCATAGACGGTGAATCCGAGCCGCGCGCGGTCATTGAACAGGCTGGTCTTGACGCCGGCTTCGTAAGAAAGGATCTTTTCCGAATCGGCGACCGAGACGACGTCGCCAAACAGCAGCCGGCCCTGGATGCTCGGCGCGCGGAAGCCCTGGGCGACGCGCGCGTACACATTGGTGTCGTCGTTGACGCTCCAGGTCGCGCTCGCGTCCCAGCTCATATTCTCGTCGTCGGTCGTGGCGATGATCGGCCCGATCGCTCCTCCCCCGATCGGAGACTGCGTCCGTTCGGCGGTGAAGTCCTTTTCGTCGTCGGTATAGCGGACGCCGGCACGCAGCGTCAGCGCGTCGGAGACCTCGTAGTCAACTGAACCGAACACCGCCCAGGCCTTGTTGTCCTGCGACTGCACGGCATAGCCGTTCTGCACGCCGCCCGCGAGCGTGTCGAAATTGAAGCTGTCGATCGTGATTTCTTCGTCGAAATAGTAGACGCCGGCCTGCCAGTCGAGCGCGCCCCAGTCCCGCGATTCCCAGCGGAACTCCTGCGTCAACTGGCTGTGGTCCGACAGTCCATCCGCGGATTCCGCCGTGAACGGGATGAATCCAGGGCCGGACGGCGACGTGCACGGGGCAAAAGCGCAACTGAAGCCGCCATCGATGTCGCCGCGCGAGAGGACGTCGACCGTCTCGTAGCCGGTGATCGAATGCAGCGTCACGCGGCCCATGTCCCATC
>JANNTO010000285.1:0-4414 GCA_031403675.1 Gammaproteobacteria bacterium
AGCGCCACGACTCGGCTGGGTCGCATTCGGCCTGATGCTGGGCGGCGGCGTGCTCACCAATATTTCCGTGCTGCAGGGCCAGTCGACGGTCATGTTCACATCCTATCCGCCAATGATGGCCGCCCAGCACTTCTATCTCGGCCTGATCCTGTTCGCGGTGGGCGCGCTGATCGCCTGCGGCATCTTCTTCGGTACGCTGGTTATCGCTCGCGAGGAAAAGACTTACCAGGGCTCGTTACCGTTGGTGACCTTCGGCGCGCTGACCGCGGCCATCATCGCCGTATTTACGCTTGCTTCCGGCGCGATCATCCTGATTCCGACCTGGCTGTGGAGCCTCGGCATCATCTCGTACATCGATCCATTGATGTACAAGCTGGTCTGGTGGGCCATGGGGCATTCCTCTCAGCAGATCAACGTATCCGTGCACGTGGCCATCTGGTATGCGATCGCAGCGATGCTGTTCGGGGCGAAGCCGCTGTCGGAAAAGGTGAGTCGCGGCGCTTTCCTGCTTTACATCCTGTTCCTGCAGCTGGCCAGCGCGCATCACTTGCTGGTCGAGCCGGGTCTGAGCTCCGCGTGGAAGGTGTTCAACACCAGCTATGCGATGTATCTCGCGGTGCTCGGCAGCATGATCCACGGGCTCACGGTGCCCGGCTCAATTGAGGCGGCACAGCGCAAGCGCGGCTTCGACAAGGGCTTCTTCGAATGGCTGCGCAAAGCGCCCTGGGGCAACCCGGCGTTCTCCGGCATGTTCATGTCGCTGGTGATGTTCGGATTCCTCGGCGGCATCTCCGGAGTCGTGATGGGGACCGAGCAGATCAACATCATCATTCACAACACGCTGTACGTGCCAGGGCACTTCCACGGCACTGTTGTCGCGGGAACGACACTGGCGTTCATGGCGATGACCTACCTGTTGATCCCGCTGATCTTCCAGCGCGAGATCCGCTTCCCGCGCCTTTCCAGTTGGCAGCCGTATGTATTCGGCCTGGGCGTCGCGGGCATTTCGCTGTTCATGATGGGTGCCGGCACGCTCGGCGTGGCACGTCGCCACTGGGATATCACGTTTGCCGGCGCACCGCTCGACTTCAGCTACCCGGAGGCCGCATTCCTGATGCTGGCGCTGAACGGCCTGGCGGCGATTGCCGCGGCCGCGGGCGGCCTCATGTATGTCGTCATCGTCGTCAGCTCCGTGTTCTTTGGCCGCAAGGTCGAGGGCAAGGTGCCGCTCGCGGCGCCGTCGGGTCCGCCCGCTATCGCGGCCTACGGCAGTTCGGATTCGCTGCGCATTCCCGGCACCGTCGTGCTGATCAGCGTGTTCTTTCTGGCCTTCGTGCTTTACTACTTCGTCAACTGGAAGTACCTGTCCGATATCTGGCCGATGCGCTGAACCCCTGACATGAAGGCCGGTCCGTACTGCCTGTCGGTGCTGCTGCTGGCCGGGGCTGCAGCGGCGCCGCTGTGCGCGGCGGCGCAGGAACTCGCGGCACCTGCCTTCGACGCCGGCCGCGCGCTGAATGCGAGCCAGGCCGTGATCGGCAGCAGGGTGGGTGATTACCTGCTGACGGCAGCCGACGGCCGCCCGGTCTCGCTCGCGGGATTCCGTGGCCGGCCGCTCGTGATCAGTCCCATCTATACTTCCTGTTTCCACGTGTGTCCGACCACTACGAGTTATCTCGCGCGCATCGCCGGCATGGCCAGCGCCGTGCTCGGGGCGGACGGTTTTTCTGTGCTCACGATCGGGTTTGACACCGCCAACGACACGCCGCAGCGGATGCAGGCCTTCGCAAAAGCCCGCGGCATTGCCTCGCCGCAGTGGACCTTTGCCAGTGGCGACGCCGCGACCGTGGCGCGGCTGCTGACCGACATCGGTTTCACCTATGCACCGGCGGTGGGTGGCTTCGATCACATGGTTCAGGCGACCATCGTCGATGCCGAGGGCCGCGTCTATCGCCAGGTGTACGGCCAGCAATTCGAGGCGCCGCTGCTGGTGGACGGGCTCAAGCGGCTCGTGATCGGGCAGCGTGGCGCGGAGCCCACGCTGCCTTCGATGATCGAACGCGTCCGGCTGCTCTGCACGGTGTTTGATGCGAAATCCGGACGCTACCGGTTCGACTACTCGATTATCCTGAGCATTGTGATCGGAGTCCTCTGCTTCGGCGCCATTGCGGCGTTCATCTGGCGCTCGTGGCGCCAATTGCCACCCCGGGATCGCGCCGCTTGAACTTGCGGAGCCTGTTGCGCGCGCCATTTGACTGGCTCGATCTGCTGTGCGCGCGGGTATTTCCGCCGGCGTGGAATCCGCTGGCGCAACTCGGCGCGATCGGCTGGTTCATGTTCTGGATCGTCGCGGTCAGCGGCGTCTATCTCTACATATTCTTCGATACCGGCATCAGCGGCACCTGGCAGTCAGTCGAAGCGATCACGCACGACCAGTGGTGGGCCGGCGGCGTGATGCGAAGCCTGCACCGTTATGCATCCGACGCGCTGGTCGTGCTCGCGCTGCTGCATATGCTGCACGAATGGGCGATGGACCGCATGCGCGGCAACCACTGGTTCGCATGGGCAACCGGCGTGCCATTGCTGCTTTTCATCTACGTCTGCGGGATCACCGGCTACTGGCTGGTCTGGGACACGCGCGCACAGTATGTCGCGGTGGGGTCGACCG
Organism: Gammaproteobacteria bacterium; assembly: GCA_031403675.1. Classification (GTDB taxonomy): domain Bacteria; phylum Pseudomonadota; class Gammaproteobacteria; order Steroidobacterales; family Steroidobacteraceae; genus SCUD01. The sequence continues at coordinate 2,669 of JANNTO010000285.1, forward strand.
GATTTCTTGACCTGCTGCCGATTTTCGGCGAGCCGATCGGGCGGAACTTTGTCGACCAATCGTCGGTATCCGACCGTTTCTTTACGCTGATGGCATTCATCCACATCGCGGCGCCGCTGATGATGCTGCTCATGATGTGGATCCACATCGCCCGACACGCGCGCGCGCGGGTCAAGCCGGCACGCGGACTCGGCGTGCTGATGCTGGTGTTCATGGTGGCGCTGTCGCTCGCGCATCCGGCGCTTTCCGAACCGCCCGCCGATCTCGACCGGGTGCCCGCGACCGTCGCGCTGGACTGGTTTTACCTGCCCGCTTATCCGCTGATGGAGCGCTGGGGCACGGCTGCGGTATGGGCGCTGCTGCTCGGGCTGCTGCTGCTGCTCGTGCTGCTGCCGTGGTTGCCGCCGCGGCGCACGGCGTCCGCGGCGCGCGTGGACCTCGCCAACTGCAATGGCTGCGCGCGCTGCTTTGCGGATTGTCCGTTCGGCGCCATCACCATGGCGCCGCGCAGCGATGGCGAGCCGTTCGCGCAGCAGGCGGTCGTGAACCCGGACCAGTGCATGGCCTGCGGAATATGCGTCGCATCATGCCCAACCGCCACCCCGATGCGTTCCGCCGAGGATTTCGTCGCCGGCATCGAGTTGCCGGAGCGGCCGCTCGCGGCGCTGCGCGAGGAAGTGCGGCAGCTCGCGTCGCGACTGCAGGGCGAGACGCGCTTGATCGTGGTCACCTGCGGTCATGGGGCCGCCGTCACGGGCTCCGTCGACGAGGGCATCGCCACGATCCAGCTGCCCTGTGTCGCGATGCTGCCGCCACCGTTCATCGATTACATCGTCAGCCGGGAACTGGCCGCTGGCGTGCTGCTCGCCGGTTGCGCGTCCGGCGAATGCCACCATCGCCTCGGCGATCGCTGGACCGAGGAACGCATCGCTGGATTGCGCGATCCGTGGTTGCGGCAACGTGTGCCACGCGAGCGCGTCGCAGTGTCCTGGGCCGGACGCAGCGATGGCCGGCAACGCGCGGCCGATATCGCGGCATTCCGGGCGCGCCTGCGGGCGCTGCCGCCGATGGTGCGCGGCATCCGGCGCGAGCTCGAGCCCGCGACCCGCACGATACCTCGCGCCTGGCCAAAGCCGCTGCAATGGACCGCGCGGGTGGTGCTGTTCGGGACGCTCGCATTCGGCACCGGTGCCTATGCGAGCTGGCCCACCTGGCAGGTGCTCGGGTCCGGGCAGGCGGTCATCAGCCTGTCGCTGCGCCATGCGGCGCGGACCCAGGTCGAGTGTGCGCCGCTGACCGCGGCAGAGATGATGACGCTCAAGCCCAATATGCGCCGCAGGGTGGACTGCCCGCGGGAACGCTGGCCGGTGTATGTCGAGCTGCTGCGCGACGGCAAGCTGCTTTACCGGGGCGAACACGCGCCGGCCGGGCTGTGGAACGACGGGCCGTCGACCGTGCTCGAGAGAATCATCGTGCCGCAGGGCCCGCAGACGCTGACCGTGCGCCTGCGCGACAGCGGCCGCAGTGCCGGATTCGACTTTGAGGAGCACATCCGGGCCGATCTCGCGGCAACGCAGAATTTCGTCATCGAGTTCCGCGCAGGCGAGGGCTTCCTGCATCACTGATGCGGATGACAGAATGGAGGCCAGATGTCCGCAAACCTGATCGAATGGCGCGACGAATTCCGCATCGGACTGCCGGAGGTGGACCAGGAGCACCAGTCGCTGATCGAGGCGATCAACCGCC
>JANNTO010000286.1:0-19422 GCA_031403675.1 Gammaproteobacteria bacterium
AAAAGGGTAACGTCCCCTTTTCGGGGTCGAGGATTTTGAGTGCGACCTGCTGGCCGCGCTCGCGGTCATCCGCGAGCCAGACTTCCGCGGTGCCGCCACCACCGAGTCGGCGAATCAGTACAAACCGGGCGCCGAGTTCGAGCCCGGGTGTCAGATCCTTCATGGTGGATCAACCCGTGCCGCTCGCCTGCGCGGCGTTTGTCGTCGTATCCGCAGTGGGTGCCGCGGGCACAAGTCCGGTCTCTTCGCGGTACAACTCGTGCAACAGGCGGCGCCATTCCGCGTACTGTTCCTCGGCCGTGCCGGTCAGGCGCAGCGTGCGCCCTTCGACGTCGACGACCAATGGCGCGGTTTCGCTCTGGAACGAACCGGAGATTTCCTTCAACGACTCGGTGTGGATCTTCGCTTCTTCGCGCTTGCGATAGCCGCTCATGACCGCGGCGACACCGCCGGCGACCGCGCCGTAGCGAGCAGCGCTCGCGGCACGGTCACAGGTCGTGCCGCTCCTGCAGTTGTCTGGGACGAGTATCGCCCCCGCGACGGCCGCCGCGCCCAAGATCATGCGGTTGCGCGCCTGCGCCTTGAGCTTTTCCTCGGCGGTGATTTCATCGTATGTGTAGCGACGCCAACTCGTGTAAGGCTCCTCGAGCCGTTCGCTGAAGGCCGCGTAGTTCTCGCTGACCGTGTCGATCATGCCGTAGTCGCGTTCGCGGATCTGCGCGATGCGTTTGACCAGCACGTCGTCCTCGGCCGGCAGGCGCAGCACCTTGTATTCGCCGGTCTTCGGGTTTTTCTGGAGGTACTGGCTGAATGCGACCGGCGCGAAGTCGGCCGCAAACCGCAGTTCGCTGACGCGGCGGATGCTGGCGAGATCAGCGGGCTTGCGTACATTGCGTGCCGTGAGCAGGTCGTTTGCGATCGCGACGTAGACGTTTTCGAACGGATCGCGGCCAGCGGTGTAGCCATCCTTATAGGCGCGCGTATCGGCAAGACCTTCGTATCCGCGGTCGGCGAACCAGGTGCGACCGGTCGCATCACGTACGGTAACCAACAACTTCAATACCGTGCCACTCGATTCGACAATGCGTCCATCGACGGTCACATCGAAACTCTGCACGGACTCCGGCACGACGCGCGCCGTGCTCCAGTGCCCGGTTCCTTCAAGCGTATCGCGCAGTTGCATCGCTATGTAACGCGCCTCGGCCTGGCGGATTTCGGGGTAGATGCGGGTCTTGTCCGCCAGCTCCGGGTTTTCCTGGACTTCCTTCGGCACACCCGGATTGAAAATGTGCACGCCGACATCGAGCAGTTGCGCGGTGGGAATTTCGGTTGTCGCCTGCGTCGCCTGCAGGACCGGCAACGGCCGCGTCTCCTTGACGCAGCCACCCGCGACCAGTGCAGTCGCGAAGATCATCCATAGTGTTGAAATTCGATTCATGCCTGTTGCACCCGCCGGACGCGTACTAGCGCCCCTTCTTGTAGCGACGGTATTCCTCCCACAGCGCGGCGCGCAATTCAGGATCCGTCTCTTTCATGGCCGCCTCGCGAATCTGCCGCGCGACGATGTCGTCATCCTGGCCGTCCGGCAGGTCCGAAGGAATGCCAGTCGGGCCGCGGCCAGCAACGTCGCCGCCGCCGACACCGCCCTGTTGGTTTTCGGGCGGGCTGCCGTCCTCAGTGCCGCCGCCTTCCGCGGCGCCTTTGGTCGATTCGAGGCCGCCCTGCGACTTGGGGCCGGTGCCAGCGCTGTCGCCGCCCTCGCCCGATTCTCCGCCTTCGCCTTCCTCGCCGCCGCCAGGCTCGCCGCCGGCCGCTTCCCCGGCCGCTGCGCGATCCTTGGCAATCGCCGCTTGCGCCGAGCGTACGGCTTCATCGAAGGAACCGAAAGTTTCGTCGAGGCGCTTGCCAATTTCCGCGCTGCGACTCGGGCCGCCGCCGGCCGAACCTGCCGGTCCCTGGCCTGCCGCGCCTTCGCTGCCGGCCCCGCCGGGCTGGCCGCCGGAGTTTGCATTGCCACCCGCGGCCGCACCGCCGCTGCCCTGCGACTGACCCGCGTTGCCGGATGCACCGGCGTTGCCACCGGAGCCTTCGTTGCCACCGGAGCCCTGGCTGCCGGCGGATGAATTCGCGCCCGCGCCCTGTCCTTCCGCACAGACGGTTGCGGATGCATCCGCGTCACCATCCGAATCCTCATCCTTTTCATCGCTGCTGATGCAGGGCTCGTCACCGCTCGCGCCCGCACCGTCGGCTTCGCTTCCACCCGCGGAACCGCCATTGCCGGTGCCTACGGTCGAACCGCCCGCCGCACCGCCTGCATCGCCAGGCATCGGAATCGGTGCACTCGCACCGCCTTCGCCGCCGGTTGTCGGGAATTCGGACGTAGAACCACCGCCGCCACCGGACGAGCCGCCGCCACCGGACGAGCCGCCGCCACCGGACGAGCCGCCGCCACCGGACGAGCCGCCGCCACCGGACGACCCGCCACCGCCCGACGACCCGCCGCCACCCGATGAGCCGCCGCCACCGGACGACCCGCCACCACCGGACGACCCGCCACCACCCGATGAGCCGCCCGATTCGGGACGCGACGCCGAATTCTGAGTCATGCAGCCGACCAGCAGGCCGATGGCCGCCGCGAGCGCGATGCCACGCAGAATGCGATTGAATTTCATCTTCAGTTCTCCCAGCCGAACACCCCATACCGGGGCAGGCTACGGGCAGGTCCTTGAAACTTGGAGGACCAGCGCGGTCGTTGGTTCACCGGCCTGGGACAGGAACTGTGATCAGGTTCCCTCTCCAGCCGTCGACGGATCCGCACCCTGCAGAAACGCGCCGAGCTGAGCAGCGAGCCGGTCGCAGGCCGCACCCTGCACACGCGAAATGAACGGCAGCGGCACCAGTATGCCAAGGATCGCCGATGTGCCGGTCACGTTGGTCGAGACCGAACCCGAGGTCTTCGCGGTGCTGATGTCCCAGACCACAGCCTGGTAATCCGATTCCTTTTCCCACCAGCCAAAGCCGATGCAGCCGCCACCGGCCGGACCGAGTGTGCAGGTCAAGCTGCCGCCGCTGTCGATCTGGCGCGTCGCGCCGTCCACCCAGATCAGGTAACGCACGCCGCTCTGTGCGATGCGCTCGGCGACGACGTCTTTTGCAAGCAACTTGGTCACGCCCTCCGGCCGCTGCGGCGCAGTCGAGGGTTCGAGCCACGGGAACATCGAGTCTACGAAAAGGTCATTTGGAAGCACCTCGATGCCGGTTGATCGCGCCATTTTGTCGCCGACGCAATCCATGAATTCGTCTTCGGCCGTGATGCCTTCTACATGCGGCTTCGCGAGCAGCACGACCGCTTCACCGGAGGCGATGCTGGTCGAGGAGTTGCGGCTCTCCTCAAGCTTCGCCGTCATGCAGCCGCAAAGCAGCAGCAATGCAACGACGACGGTGCCCGCGTTGCGCAACGTCGGAATGCTCAAGCGCTTCATGCGGCAACTCCTGGCCGGGCGATGGACTTCCGGCCCGAGTATACGCTGCGACTACCATAGTTCCATCTGACCCGGCGCACGATTTGGCGGGCGAAAAAGGCTGGTTTGGAGCGGTGTGCTGCGGCCATTTTCCAGCCCGTTGCGCCGGCAGCATTGGTCAAAACGGCGGCGCAGCAGATCGGCCCAGGGGCCCTGGCCGCGCATGCGATGACCGAAGCGTGGATCGTTGTCGCGCCCGCCGCGCAGTTCACGGATGCGGCTCCTGACACGATTGGCGCGCTCGGGATAGTTTGCGTCGAGCCATTCATAGAACAAGTCCCTGACTTCTCCCGGCAGACGCAGCAACAAGTAGCCCGCCGTCTGCGCTCCGGCCGCCGCCGCGGCACCCAGCACGCCCTCGAGCTCGTGGTCGTTGATGGCCGGCACGACCGGCGCAAACATCACGCCGGTCGGAATACCTGCCGCGATCAGCCTTGATATCGCCGCCAGCCGGGCGGCCGGCGAGGCGGCGCGCGGTTCCATCCGCCGCTTCAACTCATCATCGAGCGTAGTAACACTGACAAACACCCGGACCAGTTGTTCCGCAGCAAGGCGCTGGAGCAGATCGATATCGCGGGTCACCAGCGCCGATTTGGTCACGATGGTCACGGGGTGATGGCATTCAGCCAGCACCTCGAGCAATGAGCGGGTGATGCCGAGACGTTTTTCGAGTGGCTGATAAGGATCGGTGTTCGAGCCCAGATTGATCGGGCTGGCGCGATAGCCGCGGCGACTGAGCTCTTCGCGCAGCCGCAAGGCCGCGTCCTGCTTGTAGAACAGCCGGGTCTCGAAATCGAGGCCTGGCGAGAGGTTCACATAGGCATGAGTTGGGCGTGCGAAACAATAAATGCAACCATGTTCACAGCCGCGGTAGGGATTGATCGACTGCTCGAACGGGATATCCGGGGACGTGTTCCGGGTGATGACGCTCTGGGCCGGCTCAGGCAGCACGGTCGTTTCGAGCAGCGGCAGGGGCTCATCGGCGCTACCCCAGCCGTCGTCCACGGCCTCGACCGCGAGCGATTCAAATCGCCCGGCGCGATTGGAAACCGCCCCTCGACCCGTTCGTTGCCCAAGCGCCATACCTGTATGGATATACAGCTACCGCCCGCCCCGGTCAAGAAGCTGAGGAGTTCGATTCCGGGAAACGATCCATCCGGCGCAACGCCGGGAACCAGCGCATCCACAGGCCCGCGATTGCCACACTCGCGACGCCGCCGACCACGACCGCGGGCTTCAGGCCCCACCAGGCCGCGGTCAGTCCGGACTCGAATTCCCCGAGCTCGTTGGATGCCCCGATGAAGACCGCATTGACCGCACTGACGCGGCCGCGGATCGCGTCCGGCGTCTCGAGCTGCACCAGCATGTGGCGGATGTAGACGCTCACCATGTCCGCGCCGCCCAGCACCATGAGCGCGGCGAGTGACAGCAGGAAATTCTCCGAGACGCCGAACACCACCGTTGCGAGACCGAAGACCGCGACACCCGCGAACATCTTCGTGCCGATGTGCTGCGTGATCGGCCGCCACGCGAGCGCGAGCGCGATGATCGCTGCGCCGATGCCTGGCGCGGCCCGCAGCCAGCCGAAACCATCCGGACCGATATGCAACACATCGATCGCGTACGCGGGCAGGAGCGCCACCGCGCCGCCGAACAGCACCGCGAACAGGTCGAGCGACACCGCGCCGAGAATGATCTTCCGTTGCCAGACGAATCGCAGACCTTCAAGCAGCGTGTGCCAGCTGTCGGGCTCCGGCGATGGCGCGGGCGGCGGCGCGCGCACGCCGAGCATCATGAAAACAGCGGCGGTCAGCAGCGCCGCGACCGTGCCGTAGACCACGTCCGGCCCGAGCAGATAAACGAGTCCGCCGATCGCGGGACCCGCGATCGTCGAAACCTGCCAGGTGCTCGAGTTGACCGCAACCGCGCGCGAGAACAGTGCTTGCGGCACCAGATTCGGCAGCAGCGCCTGGCCGGCCGGCATCGAAAAGGCGCGTGCGGTGCCGAACAGGACCATGACCGCGAACACCGGCCAGACGACCGCAAGTCCGGATCGCGTGAATGCGAGCAAGAGCAGCGCGCAGACCAGTTCGAGCGCAAAGCAGAACGACAGGATGCGCGCGCGGTTCCTGCGATCGGCGAGTTGTCCCGCCGGCAACACCAGCAGCACGAACGGCAGGAACTGCGACAGGCCGATCAGGCCGAGATCGAGCGGGTCGCGCGTGATCGCGTAGATCTGCCAGCCGACCGCGACGGTCTGCATCTGCACCGCGATCGAGACCGCGAGTCGCGCCGACAGGAAGCGCACGAACGCGGGATAGGCCAGCAACCGGCCCAGCGGAGCGCTCGCGCTTTCGGGTGCGGTCATCGGCTCGTGGTCAGCGTTCGATCAGCAACCGCAGCATGCGCCTGAGCGGCTCGGCTGCACCCCACAGCAACTGGTCGCCGACGGTGAATGCGGTGATGTATTCGTCGCCCATCGCCAGGTGGCGGATGCGACCGATCGCGATGTCGAGCTTGCCGGTCACAGCGGCGGGCGTCAGCGCCGCGAGTGTCGCCTCGCGATTGTTCGGCACGATGCGGACCCACGGGTGCAGCGCGGCGAGGATGCGTTCGATTTCCGCAACCGGCACCGGGCGCTTCAATTTGATCGTGACTGCCTGGCTGTGACAGCGCATCGCGCCGATGCGCACGCAGATGCCGTCGATCGGCACCGGCGTCGTGGCCAGGCCGAGGATCTTGTTGCCCTCCGCGCCGGCCTTGAGTTCCTCGCGGCTGTAGCCATTGCCGAGATCGCGATCCACCCACGGCAGCAGGCTGCCAGCGAGCGGCGCGCCGATCGCGGCCACCGGCATCCCCAGGTCGAAAGCGGCCGTCGCGCGCCGATCAATGTCCAGGATCGCGCTCGCCGGGTCGTCGAGCAGGCCGCGCGTCGCGGCATGCAGCGCGCCCATCTGTTGCAGCAGCTCGCGCATCTGCTGCGCGCCTGCGCCGGAGGCCGCCTGGTAGGTCATCGTCGTCATCCACTCGACCAGGTCCGCGCGGAACAGGCCGCCGAAGGCCATCAGCATCAGGCTCACGGTGCAGTTGCCGCCGATCCAGTCGCGCCCACCGGCTACGAGTGCCGCGTCGATCACCGGACGATTGACCGGATCGAGGATGATCACCGCGTCGTCTGCAAGGCGCAGCGTCGAGGCCGCGTCGATCCAGTGTCCGCGCCAGCCTGCGGCGCGGAGTTTCGGATGCACGACTTCGGTGTAGTCGCCGCCCTGACAGGAAATCAGGATGTCGCAGCGCGCGAGCGCAGCGAGGTCATTCGCATCACCGACCGGCGCGGTCTTGCGGCCGATGTCCGGCGCCGTGCCGCTGGCTTGCGTGGTCGAGAAAAATGCCGGCTCGATCAGCGCGAAATCACCCTCGTCGCGCATCCGTGCGACGAGCACCGAACCCACCATGCCTCGCCAACCGACCAGTCCGACGCTCTTCATCCTGGCAGAACTCGCATGCTGCACCGCAACGGCAGCACTATAACGTGCCGCCCGCGGAGCGCGCGAAGTCGGACGGGTACGCGCGACAGGCGGCTGAGTGTCCGACGTTGCGGGATCCGGCCGGGTTTCTCGCCACCTCGCACGCCGGGCGCGCTGCCGCCATCCGCGTGGACCAGCCGGACGGGACCCCGCGAGGGAGCGAATGTCCGATCTGCTGAGCGAGCGAGCGGGAGTCCCGTCCGGCGAAGTCCGCGCGATTACCGGCTTGCGGCGAGTCCGGGCGGAACGAGGTTGAGGAGTTCTTCGCTGGCGATGACATCTTTCGCGGCAGAGATATCAGGCGCGAAATGGCGGTCGTGGTCGTAGAAGGCGACCTGCCTGCGCAGCAGAGCGTGCGCGGATTCGAGAGCGGGGCTCGACTTGAGGGGCCGGCGGAAGTCGATGCCTTGCGCCGCGGCGAGCAACTCGATCGCGATGACGCCACGTGTGTTCTCCGCCATCGGCCCGAGTCGGCGCGCCGCGAAGGTCGCCATGCTGACGTGATCCTCCTGGTTCGCGGAGGTCGGCAGGCTGTCCACCGACGCCGGATGCGCGAGCGACTTGTTCTCGGACGCGAGCGCCGCGGCCGTGACCTGCGCGATCATGAATCCGGAGTTGAGCCCGCCCTGGCGCACCAGGAACGCGGGTAACTGGCTCAGGCTGTCGTCGATCAGCATCGCAATGCGCCGCTCCGCAAGCGCGCCGATCTCGGCGATCGCGAGCGCGAGATTGTCCGCCGCGAACGCAACCGGCTCGGCGTGGAAGTTGCCGCCCGAAAGCACGTCGCCCTCTGCCCCGAACACCAGTGGATTGTCGGAGACGCCATTCGCCTCAATGCCGAGCACCCGCGCCGCATCCATGAGCTGCTGCAGGCAGGCGCCTGTGACCTGTGGCTGGCAGCGCAATGAATAAGGATCCTGCACACGATCGCAATTCTCGTGCGAACGACCGACCTCGCTGTCGCCGAGCACCGCACGATAGGCTGCCGCGACCGCAATCTGCGCTGGCTGCCCGCGCACCTCGTGGATGCGCGCGTCGAATGGCCCGCGACTGCCGAGCGCCGCATCCACTGACATCGCACCGCTGACAATCGAGCCGAGCAGCAGGTCTTCTGCGGCGAACAACGCCTCGAGCGCGAGCGCAGTCGAGACCTGCGTGCCATTCAGCAGCGCAAGGCCTTCTTTCGGGCCCAGCACCAGTGGCTCAATGCCGGCCAACTTCAATGCCGCGACCGCATCCTGTTCGACACCGCGAACCCGCACGCGTCCTTCGCCGATGAGCGCGAGCGACAGATGCGCGAGTGGCGCGAGGTCGCCGGAAGCGCCGACCGAGCCCTGGCCCGGCACCAGCGGATGAATTCCGGCGTTTGCGAACTGGAGCAGACGCTCGATCACCAGCGGGCGCACGCCCGAGAAACCACGCGCCAGGCTCGCGGCCTTCAGTACCAGTATCAGGCGCACCGCGGAATCGGCGAGCGGCACGCCAACACCGGCGGCATGCGAACGCAAGAGGTAGAGTTGCAGCGTCGCGAGCTCGTCGGTCGAGATGCGAGTCTTCGCGAGTTTGCCGAAACCCGTGTTGATGCCGTAAAGCGCCTCACCGGCCGCGAGCCGCTTGCCGACTGCGGCCAGAGATTGCTCGACCCCCTTGCGCCAGCCCTCCGCGAGCGCGAGCGCATCCTTGCCGCGCGCGATCCGGCGTAATTCGGCCAGCGAGATCGATCCGGACTTCAGAGTCAACTGGCTCATTTCATTCGACCGACGGCAGGTCGAGTCCCTGCTTGCGCGCGCAGGCGATCGCCTGTTCATAACCCGCGTCGGCGTGGCGCATCACGCCGGTGCCCGGATCGTTTCGCAGTACGCGCGCGATGCGCGCCGCGGCCGCCGCCGTGCCGTCGCAGACGATCACGAGGCCGGCGTGCTGCGAGAAACCCATACCGACGCCGCCGCCGTGATGGATCGATACCCAGGTCGCTCCGCTTGCAGTTGAGAGCAGTGCGTTCAAGAAGGCCCAGTCGGAAACGGCATCGGAGCCATCCTTCATCGCCTCGGTCTCGCGGTTCGGGCTCGCGACCGATCCTGAGTCGAGGTGATCGCGGCCGATCACGACCGGCGCCGACAGTTCGCCGTTCGCGACCATCTCGTTGAAGGCGAGCCCGAGCCGCGCGCGGTCCTTCAGCCCGACCCAACAGATACGCGCCGGCAGGCCCTGGAACTTGATGCGCTCACGCGCCAGGTCGAGCCAGCGATGCAGATGCCGATCGCCCGGAATCAGCTCTTTCACCTTGGCGTCGGTGCGATAAATGTCTTCGGCTTCGCCCGACAACGCAACCCAGCGGAACGGCCCGATGCCCTCGCAGAACAGCGGCCGGATGTAGGCCGGCACGAAACCTGGAAAATCGAAGGCGTTCTTCAGTCCTTCCTCAAGCGCGACCTGGCGGATGTTGTTGCCGTAGTCGAAAACGATCGCGCCCGTTGCCTTGAGGTCCAGCATCGCCTGCACGTGGATCTTCATCGAGGCGCGCGCTTCACGCTCGATGCGCGCCGGATCGCTCTTGCGCGCTTCCGCCGCCTGCAACAGGGTCCAGCCGCGCGGCAGGTAGCCATTGCGCGGATCGTGCGCGGAGGTCTGGTCGGTCACGACATCCGGCACGACACCGCGGCGCGCGAGTTCCGGATATACGTCCGCCGCGTTGCCGAGGAGTCCGACTGACAGCGCGCGTTTCGCGCGGCGCGCCTCGTCGATCAGCGCGAGCGCTTCATCGAGCGTCGTCGCCTTGCGATCCACGTAACCGGTGCGCAGGCGAAAATCGATGCGCGACTCGTCGCACTCGATCGCGAGCATTGCGAAGCCCGCCATGGTTGCGGCGAGCGGCTGCGCGCCGCCCATGCCACCGAGACCGGCGGTCAGTATCCAGCGCCCGGCGGCATTGCCAGCAAAATGCTCGCGTGCGCAGGCACCGAAAGTTTCGTAGGTGCCCTGCACGATGCCCTGCGAGCCGATGTAGATCCACGAACCCGCGGTCATCTGCCCGTACATCATCAGGCCCTTGCGGTCGAGTTCGTGGAAGTGCTCCCAGGTGGCCCAGTGCGGCACGAGATTCGAATTCGCAATCAGTACGCGTGGCGCATCGACGTGAGTCTGGAACACGCCGACCGGCTTGCCCGATTGCACCAGCAGCGATTCGTCATCCCGCAGGCGCCGCAGCACGCCGAGGATGCGATCGAAGGCATCCCAATTGCGCGCGGCTTTGCCAATACCGCCGTACACCACCAGCTGGTCCGGATGCTCGGCGACTTCCGGGTCCAGGTTGTTCTGGATCATCCGGTACGGTGCCTCGGTCAACCAGCTGCCGCAGCTCAGTTTATTGCCGCGCGGCGCGCGCACCGGGCGCGGGCCTGGCAGCGAGTTTGATGGCTTGGCGTTCACGAATCGTGAGGATAGCGCGGGCAGGCGCATAATGGGCAGACGCCAGCACCCCGGGGTCACGCCGCTGACCCACCGGGGCAGGAGTTCCCCATGAAACGTCTCGGCTTGTTGTGCACGGCGATTCTCGTCTCTGCCTGCGCCGGCCTGTTCGGGTCCGGCGGACGCCAGGGAGTTTCCAGCAGCCTGGTTGATTACCTGTATCCGAGCGGCGAAGTGCCGCCGCGGCAGGAGGGTGCGATACCGCAGCTGGAATTGCCGCTCGCGGTCGGCCTCGCATTCGTGCCGTCGCAATCGGGCGGCAACCAGGTACTGTCGGAAGCCGAGCGCATGCAGCTCCTGAATGACGTCAAGAAAACCTTCGAAGGCCGCGACTTCATCGCCGAGATCGCCGTCATTCCCGACGCGTACATGCGTTCGAGCCGCGGCTTCGATTCGCTCGAGCAGACCGCGCGGCTGTACGGGCTCGATGTGATAGCGCTGGTGTCCTACGACCAGGTTGCACATAGCGACGAGCGGACTTCGTCGTTCCTCTACTGGACGATCGTCGGCGCCTATATGGTCAAGGGCAACAAGAACGACGTGCAGACGTTTGTCGACACCGCAGTGTTCGACGTGGCGACCCGCAAACTCCTGTTCCGCGCGCCGGGCATCAACGAATTCAAGAGCACTTCGACGTTCGTGAATGTCGAGCGCGACGTGCGGGTGTCGCAACAGAAAGGCTTTGCGCTCGCGATGGCCGACATGACGGTTAATCTCGACAAAGAACTGGCGGTGTTCAAGGAACGCATCCGCACGGATGGCAGCGTGCGCGTGACACGCGTGGGCAACTCCACCGGCGGCGGCGGTGCGGCGGACCTGGGATTCCTCGCCCTGCTGGTGGGTCTATTGACGCTTACCGCGAGGGCGCAGCGGCAAAAATAATCCGATTCGGGCATCATAGGTGCGCCGCAAGGCCCTACCCATGACTGAATCGAGACCACTTTCCCGCGCCACGCTCGGTGCGCTGGGTGTCGTGTATGGCGACATCGGCACCAGCCCTTTGTACGCATTGCGCGAAGCCGCCGCAGCCGCCGGCGGCGCCGCGAACGCCGCAACCGTGCTCGGGATCGTCTCGCTGATCTTCTGGAGCCTGCTGCTCGTCATTTCGATCAAGTACGTCGTGCTGATCCTGCGCGCGGACAACGATGGCGAAGGCGGCATCCTGTCGCTGGTCGCGCTGGTGCAGCGGCGCATTGGCACCGCAGGCGTGTGGGCGGGTCGGCTGATCTCGCTCGGCGTGCTCGGCGCGGCACTGTTCTATTGCGAAGCGCTGATCACGCCTGCGATCTCGGTGCTGAGCGCGGTCGAGGGACTCGAACTGCTCGACCCGCGCATGCACCAGGCGATATTGCCGATCACCATCGGCATTCTCATTGCGCTGTTCGGCATGCAACGGCGTGGCACCGAGCGTGTCGGGCGCCTGTTCGGCCCCATCATGATCGTGTGGTTCGCGGCGCTCGCCATACTCGGCTTGCGTGCGATCCTGCAGGCCCCGGGCATTCTTGCGGCGCTCAATCCGATTCACGCGTTTGTGCTCCTGTTTGTGCATCCCTTGCCGGCACTCGCAATCCTGGGCGCTGTATTCCTGGTGCTGACGGGAGCCGAGGCTTTGTATGCCGACATGGGGCATTTCGGGCGCACGCCGGTGCGGCTGGCCTGGTTCACGGTCGTTTGGCCGGGGCTCCTGCTCAATTACTTCGGCCAGGGCGCTTTGCTGCTCGCGCACCCGGATGCGGGCATCAACCCGTTCTTCGGGCTCGCGCCGGCTGGCATGCTACCGGCGCTCGTCATGCTCGCGACGATTGCAACCGTGGTGGCATCGCAGGCGACGATTTCCGGTGCGTTCTCGATTACGCGCCAGGCGGTGCAACTCGACTTGCTGCCGCGCGTGAAGATCCTGCAGACCTCGGCCGACGAACACGGGCAGATCTACGTGCCCGCCACCAATACGATCATGTTCATCGGAGCCGTCGCATTCGTGCTCGCATTCGGCTCGTCAAGCGCGTTGTCCGGCGCCTATGGTGCCTCGGTAATCGGCACCATGCTGATCACGACGCTGCTCGGCGCCGTCGCCGCCGCGACCGCCTGGCAGTGGCCGACCTGGCGCATTGCACTAGTGTTCGGCCTGTTCTTCACGATCGATCTCGCATTCGTGCTCGGCAACGCCAGCAAGATTCCGGAAGGCGGCTGGGTGCCGCTGCTGCTGGCGGCCGGCATGTTCGCGCTGTTCCTGACCTGGCGCGACGGCCGCGCGATGCTGCGCCGTGAATTGCAGCGCCGTGCGGTGCCGATGAGCGAGTTGCCGGCATTGCTCGAAAAGGCGATACGCGTGCCGGGCACGGCGGTATTCCTCGTCAGCCAACGCGGCTTCGTGCCAACTGCGCTGCTACGAAACCTCGAGCACAATGGCGTCTGTCACGAGCACATCGTGATCCTGCACCTCGAGATCCAGCGCACGCCGCGCCAGGACATGGTGTCGCGCAGCTGGCCGGAGGAAGTGATGCCCGGCGTGCACGTGCTGCACGCGCGCTTTGGATTCATGGAGACGCCGGATGTGCGCGCGGCGCTGCTCGGCGCGGCACGACGCGGACTGCGGATCGACGAAGACTGCACTTACTTCCTCGGCTGGCACCTGGTACGTGCGCGGATGCGGCCGGGACTCGCCGGCCTCAAGATGCGGCTCTTTGCCTGGATGCAGCGACGCAGCGCCCAGGCGGCGGAATTCTTCCGCATGCCGACCCAGCGCGTGGTCGTGCTCGCGACCGAAGTCGAGATCTGAGGTATCAGCGCGGCGTCGGCCCGCTCAGGGATCGAGCGGTGTCAGTTCATCGCCCTTCTTCACGCCGAGGCGGATCGGCCGCGGCGCACCGGTCGGCGGCACCGTCACCTCGACCCAGAGCGCCTCGCCGGCCGGACGTCGCGAAGGGTCCGCACCGTGTTCCGGGATGAAGTACGCGACCGCGTTGGTCAACTGCCAGCATTTCGCTGTGCCGCAGTTGCGCTGCGTCACCCAGTGCCGACCAGCCGCGTCCTCAACCGCGACCAGGCAGTCGCCGCGCACTTCCAGGCGGCTGCTGAACATCTCAAAACCCACCTGGTCCTCGAGCGGCGCAGCATCGCGCGCGGCGTCGACCAGCAAGGCGATGCTCACGTAGCGTCCGCGAATCGGCAGGTCCGGATCGTAGGGCGCGGTCTCGACCCAGACGCGCGGATAGTTCGCGCGGTCAATGAGGAGCTTCGCGCCGACACTTGCCGCGAGCGCGACCTGCGCCGCGGCGACGATCAGGCCCTTGGTGAGCGCATTCATGCGCCGCTCCTGAAAATGCGGCCGACCAGCCGACGTCGCATGCGCTCGAGCAACCAGCCGCCGCCGATGAAGATCACGCCGATTCCAATCAGGCCGAAGGCGCGACCGAGCTTGTCAAACACGCTCGAGAAATAGAACGCGAGCACTGCGACCGCGAAGCCGAGCACGCCGACATTGATCGCGAGACGCTGCTGGTCTTTGACGCCCCACAGCACGATGCCGGAAGCGCCAAGCGCGAAGAGCGCATACATGGCGAGCTCACCCGTGTCCGAATGCGGCCGCACCTGGCTCACGATGATCGCCCAGGCGAGTGCGATCAGCAGCCAGACTGCGTCGCGGCCGCGCAGGAACCAGGCGAGTGCAAGCGGCAGTGCCGCACCCAGCGTCCACGCGATCACAAGCGCGAACGAGCCGATTTCGTGGTGCTTGATTCCTATCATGCTGAAGTCGCGCCATTCGTTCGAGACACCGAGTGCGATGCCGGCCGGTAGCAACGCGATCGCGCCGAGCCAGGCGAGCGCGCGACGCCAGCGCGCATCCGAATCTGCCGGCGATGCCGCGAGATAAACACAGGCGAGCAGGAACACCCCGATCGCGGCCGGTGTCATGCCGCGCCAGGCTGCCATCGGCGGCTGCGCCTCGACCCACTCGCCCCAGAGCCAGGCCGGCGCGAGCAGCGCGAGCCACAGCACCTGGGGCCATTGCCGCAACATCCACACACCCACCGCTGCGCCGAACGACCAGAGCATCAGAGCGCCCGGCCAGTGCTCGGCCATGTGAAAGATCTGCCCCGACAGATAGATGCCGGCGCCGAGCGCAGCGGTACCGGCCGCGTGCAGGGTCGCGGACAAGCCCGCACTCGAACGCGCGGCCAATGCACCGCCCGCATGCAGCACCGCAATCATCGCGAGCACCAGCGCAAAGCGGCCGCCGGGCGCGAGCCGATCCCAGTGCGCGGCAACGAACAGCAGCAGGCCCGCAGTCAGCAGCAGGCCGCCGAAGGCAAACGCGATCAGCGCGAGGCGGCTCTTGCCCGCCTCGCCGCCGTGTTCCGCTTCCCAGGCGCGAATACGCGTGGCCGCGGTTGCATCCACCAGCCCGGCCTTGCTCCAGCGCTCGAGCGCCGATTGCCAGCCCCGGCTCATGTCGCGAACTTCCGCTCGACCGCTTCGTAGTGATCGATGATCTGGCGCACGTACTGGCGCTTGTTCAGGTAACCGCCCGGATAGAAGCTGCGCTTGAAGCCATAGATGATGATGGACTTCAGGTCGTGCCGGTCGAGGCCGAGATGCTTGACGGCGAGTGCGAGTTCGTTCGTCACCGTGGTGTTGCTCATGAGCCGGTTATCGGTGCAGAGCGTGGTGGACAGGCGTCGCTCGCGGAGCTTGCGAAACGTGTGATCGTCGAGCCACTTGAGATGCGGGTTGGTCTGCAGGTTGCTCGTCAGGCAGACCTCGAGCGTGATGCGCCGGTCGGCGATGTAGTTGCCGAGCATGTCCACGTAATGTCCGCGGTCCTCGATCTCGGGATCGCGGATCTGGTCGGCCTCGAGCAGATAGGTGCCGTGGCCGATGCGGTCCGCATGCAGGTCGGTGATGGCCTGGAAGATGGACTCCGGCCCGTAGGCCTCGCCTGCGTGCACGGTGCGCTTCAGGAAATGCTTGTGCGCGTACTCAAAGGCCTCCTTGTGCGCGCCGGCGGGGAAACCCGACTCCTCGCCCGCGAGATCGAAGCCGACCACCTGGAGTCCCAGGCTGTCGCGCGCCAGCACCGCGGCGCGTGCCAGATCCACCGATGCCATCGCATAGAGATTCTTCGGGCGCGTGTAGGGATGCGCCGCGAACAGCGTTTCGTAGTAGCGGCTGAAATCCGCGGTGAACATGCGCAGCGCACAACAGATGATTCCGTACTCGAAGGGCGGCTCGCGGCCGGCAGCGATGTCGGGCCTGCGGTTGTAGGTATCGCGTGCGTGACGCAAGCCACGGTCCACGGCCGCGATCACCGCCACTGCATCGAGACCTGGCCGCACATGCAATTGCGGCGCGAACCGCACCTCGAGATAACGGACACCCTCGGCCTGGTTGTCCTCGGCGAGTTCCAGCGCGACGCGCTCGAGCGACTCGGCGTTCTGCATCACGGCGACCGTGTACTTGAAGCCCTTCAGGTAGTCGCCGAGGCTGGCGTAACGCTCGGTGTACACGGTCTCGCGCAGGCCGCCCTCGGTATAGCTAGGGAGTTCCACACGCTGCTCGCGCGCGAGCTCGATCAGCGTCGGAATCCTGAGCGACCCGTCCAGATGCACGTGCAGATCGGTCTTCGGCAAGGCGGCAATGAATGCGTTCGAGATCGGCGAATCCGGCACAACGGCTCCGGTATCGGGCGGTACGGACACGCAGCATAACGCGGCGAGCGGAGCGTCCGGTAAACTCCGCGGATGGCCGACCTCGAAACGCAAAACTGGACCCGGGTGATACGCAATGCCACGGTCGCGAGCTGCGCGGCCGGCAAGGCGTACGGTTTGATCCCAAGAGGCGCAATCGCGCTGGTCGGCGACCGGATTGCCTGGGTCGGCAAGAACCGGGAACTGCCGGAGCACCTGCCCAAGGGCGTCGCCGTCACCGATGCGCGTGGCGCCCTGGTCACTCCGGGACTCATCGACTGCCACACACACTTGGTCTGGGCCGGCTCGCGGCATCGAGAATTCGAGCAGCGCCTGAACGGCGTCAGTTATGAGGACATCGCCCGCGCCGGCGGCGGCATCGTCTCGACCGTGACCGCAACGCGCGCCGCGAGCGAAGACGATTTGCTGTCGCTCGCGCTCACCCGCGCTGCGCGGCTGATCGCCGAGGGCGTGACCACAATCGAGATCAAGTCCGGGTACGGACTCGATCGCGACAACGAACTCAAGATGCTGCGCGTGGCACGCAAGGTCGGCACACGACTGTCCGTCCGGGTGCGCACGACGCTACTCGCCGCTCACGCCCTGCCGCCCGAGTTCGCAGGCCGCAGCGATGACTATATTAGATGCGTATGCGACGAGATCCTGCCCGCCGCCGCCGCCGAAGGGCTTGCGGATGCCGTGGACGCCTTCTGCGAGAACATCGGCTTCACACCGGCACAGGTCGAACGCGTGTTCACTCGGGCGCGCGAACTCGGACTCGCCGTGAAGCTGCATGCCGAGCAGTTGTCCAACCAGAAGGGCGCCGCACTCGCCGCACGGCACCAGGCACTGTCGGCCGATCATCTCGAGCACCTTGACCAGGACGGCGTGCGCGCCATGGCCGCCGCCGGCACCGTCGCCGTGCTGCTGCCGGGCCCATTCTGCTACCTGCGCGAGACCCAGCTACCACCCGTGGAACTGCTTCGCGTACATCGCGTGCCGATCGCCATCGCGAGCGATCTCAATCCCGGCAGCGCGCCGATCGCCTCGCTGCTGCTGAATCTCATGCTCGGCTGCACGCTGTTCCGGCTGACGCCCGAAGAGGCGCTGCTCGGCGTGACCCGCAATGCCGCACTGGCGCTCGGTCTCGGCAAGGAACTTGGCACGATCGAAGCCGGCAAGCGCGCGGATCTTGTCATCTGGAATGTCGGACACCCGGCCCAGCTTGCGGCCCAGTACGGCATGGCGCGGCCGCTCGCCGTCCTCCGTGGAGGGGCTTCATGATCCACCCGACCGGCGGCGCGTGATGGAAACGCTCTCTGATTCGCGCTGGAGCGAGCTTGCGACCAGGCTCGGCATCGTCAAGCCACTGGTCGCATTCCGCTGGCTCGAAGCCCATTACGAAGAGCGCGCACGCAAGTACCACAATGCCAGGCATATCAACGAATGCCTCGGGGTTCTCGACCGCGCGCATCATCCGGAAGCGTCGAACCCACTGGTCGAATATGCGCTGTGGTTCCACGACGCGATCTACAACACGTTCTCGAAGAAGAATGAGGAGCGTAGCGCCGACGCCGCGGTGCGCGTACTCGAACGCTCCGGCCGCCGCATGGCCGACTGCGACGTGGCACGCGAACTGATACTCGCCACACGCCACGGCATGCAGCCAACCGAACCGCCGCAGCAACTACTGCTGGACATCGACCTCGCCATCCTCGGCGCGGAAGCGGACCGCTATGCCGAGTTCGAGCTACAGATCCGCGCCGAGTACTGGTGGGTGCCGACCGCGATGTACCGCAAGCAACGCGCCGCCATACTCCAGTCCTTCATCAGGCGGCCCTCGATCTACGCAACCCACGAGTTCCGCGAGCGCATCGAACGCCAGGCGCGCAACAACATCGCCTGGGGACTCGAGCAGCTCAGTTTTGGCATGTCGACCTTTCGCTGGACGGCGCGCTTCTGAATATGCGGAAGCGATTACTTCCCTGATTGCATAAGTGCCGGCGCGACGTCGAGCGGACTGCGCACGCCGCGCCAGCCGCGGTTCAGCACGTGCGTGTAGATCATGGTCGTTTTCACGTCCGAGTGACCTAGCAGTTCCTGCACCGTGCGGATGTCGTAGCCGTCTTCAAGCAGGTGGGTTGCGAAGCAGTGACGAAAGGTGTGGCAGCTCGCGGGCTTCGTAGTGCCGGCCGCGCGCACGGCCGAGGCGACGGCACGCTGCATCGTCTGCGGATGCAGATGGTGACGAACCAGTTCCTTGGTGTATGGATCGCGACAATAGGCCCGTGCCGGAAACACATAGTGCCAGCCCCAGGTGATTGGGGCCTGCGGATACTTTCGCGCGAGCGCGTACGGAACTGAAACACCGGGTCTGCCCGCATCGCGATCCGCATCGAACAGAGCCTTGACCCTGACGATGTGCTGCTCGAGTGGCGGCACGAGCGATTCCGGCAACACCGTCACACGATCCTTCGCACCCTTGCCGTCGCGCACGAGGATCTCGCAGCGTTTCAGGTCGATGTCCTTGATACGCGTCTGAAGACACTCCAGCACGCGCATGCCTGAACCGTAGAGCAGGCTCGCGATCAGCCAGGGCGTACCCGAGAGCAGGCCCAACAGGCGCTGTACTTCCGCCCGCGAAAGCACGACCGGCAAGTGAACGGAAGGCTTGGCACGGACAACGGACTCGAGCCAGGGCAGCTTGATCTCGAGTACATTCCGGTACAGAAACAGGATTGCGGCCAATGCCTGATTCTGCGTACTCGCCGAAACCTTGGCGTCCACCGCGAGATGTGTCAGGAAGGCCTCGACTTCGGGTGCCCCCAGGTCGCGGGGATGCCGCATCCGGCAAAAGCGGACAAATCGGCGAATCCAGAACACGTAGGCCTTCTCGGTGCGAAGGCTGTAGTGTCTAGCGCGAATTCGCGCGCGAACGACATCCAGCAAGCGTGGTTGTAGGGCGTCCATGCCATTGTGCAGCGCAGCAAGCTGGCGTCCTGCCAGCCCCGGCATTAAATCACTTTCCGATGACGGCATAACGGTGTTATACGGACACAAATGCCGCACTTCCTCACCGCATTTAATCCCCCTAATTGTAGTTAGACCGCGGCAAGGGAGGTCGAAATGAAGCGCTGGGTCGGTCGCTGGATCATCGGGGTTGGTGTTATCCACGTCGGGGTCGGCTTCGTAATATTTCGAGAACCCTTGCTTGCGATC
>JANNTO010000287.1:0-7466 GCA_031403675.1 Gammaproteobacteria bacterium
CGCGCACCAGAACGAGTTCTCGAAGGACGCCGTGATCCTGCTGGAAGCCGTGCTGGCCGCGAAGCCCGATTACCGCCCCGCCCGCCACGACTACGTGCTCGCCCTGAGCGCCCTGCACCGCCACAAGGATGCGCGCGAGCAGATCGAGATCCTCATCGCCGCGGAACCCGACAACCTGGCGTACCGGATGACGCTGGCGAGCATCCTCGTGGGCCAGGGAGCGACTGAGGAAGCCGTCGCCCTGTACCGCGAGCTGCTGCGCAAGCGGCCCGGCGACCCGGAGTTGCACCTCTCGCTCGGGCATGCTCAGAAGACGCTCGGCATGCGCGCCGACGGGGAGCGCTCCTATTGCGAGGCGGCGAGGCACCGCGTGAATTTCGGCGACGCGTACTGGAGCCTCGCCAACCTTAAGACCTATCGCTTCACCGACGAGCAGCTGGCCCGGATGCGCGAGCAGGTCGATGTCGTTCGAACGCCGTCGGTCGACCGCTATCACCTGTGTTTCGCGCTCGGCAAGGCGCTGGAAGACCGCGGGGAGTACATGGAGTCGTTCCGGTTCTATTCGCGCGGCAACGCGCTCAAGAAGGAGGAGTGCAGCTACAGGCCTGAGGCGCTGGAGCGCACCATCGCCAAGCAGATGGAGCTCTGCACGCGCGTGTTCTTCGAGCAGCGGCGAGGTTACGGCTGCGGCGATCCATCGCCCATCTTCATCGTCGGTTTGCCGCGGGCGGGATCGACGCTGCTGGAGCAGATCCTGGCTTCCCATTCGATGGTCGAAGGGACGATGGAACTGGCCGATATCCCGCGCCTGGTCAGCTCGCTCGACCTGCATGCCAGCGGTGCGCGATATCCCGGCGTTCTCGTGCTGCCGTCGGCGGACGACTACCGCGGATTCGGCGAAGCGTACCTTCGCGACACGCAGCACTACCGGACCCGCAACAAGCCGTTCTTCATCGACAAGATGCCGAACAACTATCGCCACGTGAGCCTTATCCACCTGATGCTGCCGAACGCGAAGATCATCGATGCGCGCCGCAATGCAATGGACTGCTGTTTCAGCAATTTCAAGCAGCTGTTCGCGAATGGCCAGCAGTTCACCTACAGCCTGGAAGACCTGGCCCGCTACTACGGCACCTACGTTCGCATCATGGAGCACTGGGACAAGGTCTTGCCGGGCCGGGTGCTGCGCGTGCAGCATGAAGACGTCATCGCCGACCTGGAAGGCTTGGTTCGACGGATGCTCGACTATTGCGGGCTGCCATTCGAGCCGGCATGCGTGGAGTTCTACAAGACCGTGCGCACCGTGCACACGGCCAGTTCGGAACAGGTGCGCCGACCCATCAATCGGGAGGGCATCGGTCAGTGGAAACCCTATGCCGAATGGCTGGCACCGCTGCGGGAAGCGCTCGGCCCGCTCGCCGACCAGTAATCAACGGAAGCCGTGACAGCAATGACATCCATTCGCGCAGTACTCACGATCGCCCTGGCCGTCTTCGCCATCTGCGTCGTTCCGGTCGACGCGGCGGCCCCGGCGCAGCCTCTGCCGACTGCGCGCCCTGGGCAGGTCGGGCTGTCGGCCGAACGGCTGGAACGCATGGCCGGGTTTTTCCGTGGTGCAGTCGAAAAGGATGCGGCTGCCGGTTACGTCCTGCTGGTCGCCCGCCACGGCAAGCTGGTCTACTCCAAAGCCATCGGCATGCGCGATCGCGAGCAACAACTGCCGATGACACTGGCAACGCGGTTTCGCATCTTCAGCATGACCAAGCCCGTGACATCAGTCGCCGTGCTGATGCTCTACGAGGAGGGTCGCCTGCAACTCGACGATCCAGTTGCGCGCTTCCTGCCGGAATTCGCCGGCGCACGGGTCTATACCGGCAACGACGAAAATGGCGATCCGACGACCGCGCCGGTGCAGCAGCCAATGACCATCCGGCACCTGCTCACGCATACCAGCGGACTCGGCTACGTCGCCCAATACGACCAGACTTCGGAACTCGGGAAGATCTGGGGTGCGCTCGATCTGTCCGGCCTCGGGTCGCTCGCGGACAAGGTTCGCGCCATCGCTGGCGTGCCGCTCTACTCGGAGCCGGGTGAGCAGTGGCGCTACAGCTTTGCGGACGACGTGCTCGGTCGAGTCGTCGAGGTCGTCTCCGGCCTGCCGTTTGACCAGTTCCTGAAGATCCGCCTGTTCGACCCGCTCGCCATGCGCAACACGGGTTTCTGGATTCCGGAACGCGACGCCGGACTGCTGGCGCGTGCTTATGCGCGCGACGAGCAGGATGTCCTGCAACCCGTCGACGCCACCCAGTACTTTGGCTCGCCTCACGACCCGAACCGAGCGCCGGCGGGTGGTCATGGCCTGATTTCGACCGCGGGTGACTACCTGCGCTTTGCGCAGATGCTTGCGAATGGCGGCAGCCTCGCGGGCCGGCAATACCTGTCACCGGTCACGGTCGCGTTGATGAGCTCGAACCAGGTGCCGGCCGATGCGATGGCAAAATACTGGGGTGCCAACTCGCTGGGCCTGGGCTATGGATTGGGCGTGGCCCCCGTCATCGACTTCAGATCCGCCGCGCAGGCCAACATGGACGGCGATTATTCCTGGGGTGGGCTGCTCGGCACGCAGTGGCAGGTCAGCCCGCAGAGCGGCATCGTCGCCGTGCTGATGACGCAAGTAAGCCCGGTCGGCAACGCTGCGGCACAACGCATGTACGTCGATTTCCGCAACCTGCTCTACGCTGCCGTCGCGACCCTGGAGCCAGCCAATTAATGGATCCATCCAGCACCGGGCATTTGTCGCATCGTGACAAGTGCAGGTCGCCACCGTATCAGTGACTGCTAGTCGGCAACCGTACCATGGGCGCTTGGCCCGGAGATGACACCGATGAGTGACGACCAGGCGGAAGCATTCGAACTCGGCAGCCTGAACGACCAGGAGCTGGTCGAGCAGGTTCACGATGATCTCTACAACGGCCTCAGGGACGAGATCATCGAGGCCACGAACATTTTCCTGAAGCGCGGCTGGGGACCGGACAAGGTGCTCAACGACGCGCTGGTCGAGGGCATGCGTATCGTCGGCGTCGATTTCCGCGATGGCATCCTGTTCGTGCCCGAAGTGCTGCTCGCTGCAAACGCGATGAAGGCCGGCATGGAAATCCTGCGGCCGTTGCTCGCCGAGACCGGTGCAGAACCGATCGGCAAGGTGGTCATCGGCACCGTCAAGGGCGACATCCACGACATCGGCAAGAACCTGGTGTCCATGATGCTCGAGGGCGCCGGTTTCGAAGTCATCAATATCGGCATCAATAATTCGGTGGAAAAATACCTCGCTGCGCTCGAGGAACACCAGCCCGAGATCCTCGGCATGTCTGCGCTCCTGACCACGACCATGCCCTACATGAAGGTCGTCATTGACACGCTCAAGCAGAAGGGCCTGCGCGAAAAATACATCGTGCTGGTTGGCGGCGGGCCGCTCAACGAGGAATTTGCCAAGGCGGTCGGCGCCGACGCCTACTGCCGTGATGCAGCGGTCGCGGTTGAGACTGCTACGAAACTCATTGCCGCAAAGCGTGCGGCGATGCATTGACGTGGACAATGCCGAGTGACGCCCGGGTCCTGATCATCGCCTGCGGTGCCCTGGCCCGCGAGGTCGTGGCGCTGAAGCGGCTGAACGGCTGGTCGGCCATGGACGTCCAGTGCCTCCCGCCGGAACTGCACAATCGCCCGGAGCGCATAGCACCCGCCGTGCGCGATGCCATCGCGGCAAACCGCGAGCGCTACTCGCGGATCTTCGTCGCTTACGCGGATTGCGGCACGGGCGGCCGACTGGACGCGGTGCTGCAGGAAACCGGCATCGAACGCCTGCCGGGCGCGCATTGCTACGAGTTTTTTGCGACCGCGTCCGTGTTCGCGACGCTTGCCGAGGCCGAGCCCGGCACGTTCTACCTGACGGATTTCCTGGTGCGCCACTTCGAGCGACTCGTCGTCGAGGGGCTCGGCATCGATCGCCACCCTGAACTGGCTGATGAATACTTCCGCAATTACCGCCGCATGGTCTATCTCAGGCAGGCGCACGACCCGGAACTGACCCGCGCGGCCCGCGCGGCGGCGGAACGGTTCGGGCTCGCCTACGAGGAGCGGTTCACCGGCTATGGCGACCTGGCCAAGGGCCTTGCCGCTTTCGCAACTGCACCGGATTCCGCATGGCATCGCTGATCGTCATTTCCTGGCGTGATGTCCCCGCGCAGGTCATCGTCAAGCGCGGGCGCGAAGTCGCCAAGGTGCAGTTGTCGGCCCGCTTCCACCAGGCCGTCGACCGCGCAGCGATGCGGGCCGGGCGCGGCAGTTCGGACGCGTACCTCGCGGACTGGCGCCGTGCCGCACCACGGCCTTGCGGCGACGATTTGCAAGCCGAAGCGGCGGCCGCAGCGGCCGAGATCGAGGCACGTTACACGGATGAGGATCTGGAACGGCTGATCCGTGCCAAGGGCATCGACGAGCAGCCCGCCGGGAAGCCCTGATGTACGCCGCTCGTCTCTGGTCCGTGCGTCATGCACGCGGCCTGTCGCGCGTCTACGCAGCGTTTGAACGGATGCTGATCAGGCTCGCCCCGCTGTTCGAGCGCATCGGTTATCAGCGCCTCGAGCGCCCGGTGGCCGCAGTCGAGCGGACCGTCAAGGGCCTGCTGTTCGATTGCCGGATGTGCGGCACCTGCATATTGAGTGCAACCGGCCTGTCCTGCCCGATGAACTGCCCCAAGCAATTGCGCAATGGGCCTTGTGGCGGCGTGCGCGCCGACGGCCACTGCGAGGTCAAGCCGGAAATGCGCTGCGTGTGGGTCGAGGCATGGCAGGGTGCTGCGCGCATGCCGGGCGGCTTCGATGCCATCGGCAGGATCCAGGGGCCGGTGGACCATCGCCTCGAGGGCTCCTCGGCCTGGTTGCGAGTGGTGCGTGAGAAGCGCGGAGCGCGCGCGTGATCTTCGAAGACGAACCGGTCCCCGGCTACCCGCTGCCGATCCTGCCGGGTCATACCTCACCCGGGCGCTTCGAACGGGTGCTGCGTGCGGGCGCGTTTGCAATTACAGCCGAACTCGCACCGCCCGATTCCGCCGATCCGGAACACGTCTATCAGCGGGCCCGTGTATTCGAGGGCTACGTCGATGCAATCAATGCGACCGACGGCAGCGGTGCGAATTGCCACATGTCGAGCCTCGCCGTGTGCGCCCTGCTCACCCGCATCGGTCACGCGCCCGTGATGCAGATCTCCTGCCGCGACCGCAATCGCATCGCGATCCAGGGCGACATCCTGGGCGGCGCGGCCATGGGCGTTTGCAACATGCTGTGCCTGACCGGCGACGGCGTGCAAGCCGGGGACCATCCGCAGGCCAAGCCGGTGTTCGACCTCGATTCCGTTTCGCTGCTCGGCATCGCACGCGAATTGCGGGACGATCATCATTTCGAGAGCGGCCGGAAAATCACCTTTGCGCCCCGCGTCTTTCTGGGCGCCGCCGAGAATCCGAACGTGCCGCCATTGGAGCACCGGACCCGCAGGCTGGCCAAGAAAGTTGCCGCCGGCGCACAGTTCATCCAGACCCAATATTGCTTCGATATGGAGCGCTTGCGCCTTTTCATGACCGCCGTGGACGAGGCCGGCCTGCTCGACCAGGTATTCATCCTTATCGGTATCGGGCCCGCGCGTTCCGCCAAGGCCGCCGAGTGGATGCGCACCCACGTCCCGGGTGTCCACATTCCCGATGCCGTCATTGAACGACTGAAGGGCGCCAGCGACCAGGCGCGCGAAGGCCGCAACCTGTGCGTCGAATTCGCCCAGGAAATTCGCGCCATGAAAGGGATCAGCGGCCTGCATTTCATGGCCTATCGCCAGGAAGAGTCCGTGGCGGAGGTCATCGAGCGCTCGGGCATTCTCGCCGGACGCCGGCCCTGGTACCCGGGACGGGATCAGGAAATCAACGCATACAGGAAAACATCATGACCGATACCGTCATCAGTTCGGCAACGCGCGAGGTCGTCATCGGCTTCGATCGGCCGTTCGTCATCATCGGCGAGCGCATCAATCCGACCGGCCGGAAACTCCTCGCGGCCGAGATGGCGGCAGGCGATTTCAGCCGCGTCGAGGCGGACGCGCTCGCGCAGGTCGCGGCCGGCGCGCACATGCTCGACGTCAACGCCGGCATCCCGCTGGTGGACGAACCCGCCATCCTCGCGAAAGCGATCCAGTTGGTGCAGTCGATCACCAACGTACCGCTGTCGATCGATTCGTCGATCGTCGCCGCCCTCGCGGCCGGTCTTGCCGTCTATCAGGGCAAGGCGCTCGTGAACTCGGTCACCGGCGAGGAGGACCGGCTCGAGACCGTGTTGCCGCTGGTCAAGAAGTACGGCGCCGCGGTGGTGGCGATCTCGAATGACGAAACCGGAATCTCCGAGGATCCGGACGTGCGCTTCGAGGTGGCCAGGAAAATCGTGCACCGCGCGATGGATCACGGCATACCGGCCTCCGACGTGGTCGTCGACCCGCTGGTGATGCCGATCGGCGCAATCAATCTTGCCGGTGTGCAGGTAATGCGCCTGGTGAAACGCCTGAAGGACGAACTCAAGGTGAACAGCACCTGCGGCGCCTCGAACGTGAGCTTCGGGTTGCCCGCTCGCGATGGCATCAACAGCGGCTTCCTGACCATGGCGATCGCCTCGGGCCTGACGTCCGCCATCACCAATCCGTTGCATGGCGATATCGTCAGGGCCTGCATGGCAGCGGACGTGATGATGGGTCACGATCCGGATTGCGCGCGCTGGATCCGCAGGTACCGCGACGTGCAGGCACCGGGCATCGTCGCGTCGGGCGAAGCGCCTCGCGGCCGTCGCGATGGCGGACACCGGCGCCGCCCGACTGGCGCAGGCTGAGAATCCAGTTGGTGAGCGGCAAGGATCCACTCGTCGTTTTTACGCCATCCGGCAAGCGCGGCCGCTTTCCGGTCGGCACGCCGCTCTTGACGGCGGCCCGCACGCTCGGCGTCGACATCGATTCCGTGTGTGGCGGTCGGGCCATCTGCGGACGCTGCGAGGTGCTCATCGCCGAGGGTGAATTCGCGAAGCACGGCGTGCGCTCCAGTGCCGCGAGCCTCTCAGCGGCATCCGTGCCCGAGGCGCGCTTCGCATCGCGGCGGCAGCTTGCCACCGGGCGCCGGCTCTCGTGCCAGGCGCAGGTCCTAGCCGATGTCGTGGTCGATGTGCCGCCGAACAGCCAGGTACACCGGCAAGTCATTCGCAAGGACGCGGAGGTCCGCGACATCGAGCTCTACCCGCTGGTCAAGCTGCACTACGTCGAGGTCGCCGAGCCCGACATGCACGATCCTTCGGGCGATCTGCAGCGGCTGGAGGGCGCGCTCGCCCGCGAGTGGCAACTGGCGAACCTGGCATGCGACCTGTCGGTGCTGCAGCAGTTGCAGC
>JANNTO010000288.1:0-10843 GCA_031403675.1 Gammaproteobacteria bacterium
CGCTGATGAAGGCATTCATTGCTATGAAGTCCTCACGCGATCCGACATAGACACCGCTCGCCGCCGCGTTGATCCACATAAGCGCATCCGTCGGCAACTCACTGCCGTAGCCCGACAAACCACCGATCAATGCAATGTGGCCGCTGTAGGCGAGTATCTGCAGTGCCTTGGCCAGCGTATCCCGACCGCCTACATCCAGGACCTGGTCAACGCCGTGGCCACCGCTGATCTCCTTCGCTTTGAGGTGCCAGTCCGGGTTGCTGTGGTAATTTACGGTCCCGATGGCGCCCATTTTCATGGCGCGCTCCAGCTTGTTAGCGCTTGAACTCGTGATAATCGGCTTTGCCCCCGCGGCGCTCGAGAAAATAAGCCCGAAAACCGAAACCCCGCCGGTACCTTCAAGCAACACGTATTGCCCGGGCGCAATGCGCCCGCGCTTGAAGAGACCAACCCAGGCGGTCAGCGCGGCACATGGCAGGGTGGCTGCTTCTTCGTAGGAAAGATGTTCGGGTATCGAAACCAGGCCGTCTTCGCGAGTCACTATGACCTCGGAAAGCATGCCGCCGGCATTACCGCCACGATCTGACAGTAGTGCTTCCTCGCTCGCTGCACCTTCGGTCCATTTCTCGAAAAAGATGCCGGCAACGCGATCCCCCACCTTGAACCCGGTAACGTCCTTGCCGACTGCGATGACCTCCCCGGCACCGTCGGACAACGGGATGCCGCCGGCATAGCCAGAATCATCAGCGTCATCGTTCCGGAGCATATTGAGGTCGCGTCGATTCAGCGACGTGGCTCGTATGCGAACAAGTACTTCGTCGTCGCCAGCGACCGGTCGCGGCACTTCCTTCAGCACAATCCGGTATCCGCTTGCTGCGGGCTCGAACTGGTACTGGCGGATTGTATCCACAACCTGGGCGCAGGCTGATGTAGCACCGAGTGCGAGAGCGACAACAAACATGAATCGTTTAAACGCGGGATGCCGCGCTCGCGCATCGTGTCGACTGGTCATGTCAATGTCACTCGATATCGGATAATTCGATGCCTTTGAACGTCGTGAGATGACAATTAGCCTTGTTTCACGTTGCTACGCAAGAGCCACGAGTTCATAGGATTGGATAGTGGTGGCCAGAGGTGGAACTAAACCACCGACACGCGGATTTTCAGGCGGCCTGACGCCGATCTGAACGACCCGTAGCCAACCTAAGCAAACATTCCTTGTGAAATCGACACTCTGCAAACAACATCGATCTCGCGCCTCAAGATCTGATCGGTCCACTCGCTGAAATGGTTCATCGACGGGGGAAGAGCGCCAGTCGCACTTGCTACCAGGCAATCGTCCGCCCCCGCTGGTCAATGAATTCTCCCGAAGACCCGGGTGTCAGCGTGCCGAGCAATGTCATGATCCGTTTCGCCGCCGTATCCGCCGACTGAACTTCAAGCCCCGGCTTTGCGAAGCGCACCGACAGGCGTGTGTCAACGGTGCCCGGATGCAACGCTACGCGTACGGCATCGGGCCGGGTGCGACGCAGCTCAATCGCAGCGGTGCGCACGATCTGATTCAGCGCAGCCTTCGACGCGCGATAGCTGTACCAGCCGCCAAGCCGGTTGTCGCCAATGCTGCCAACTCGTGCTGACAAGGTGGCGAACACGCACTTGCCTTTACGTGGCAGTAACGGGAGAAAATGCTTCATGAGAAGCGCCGGCCCGATCGCGTTTACCACGAACGCCCGCGACATCGCGGCGGGATCCAGCTGGCGCCAGGTCTTCTCGGCGACGCAGCCCTCGCCTTCGAGCACGCCGGTCGCGTCGATCAGTAGTCGCACATCCACCCCGCAGCGTTCAACTTCTGCGGCGATCGCCTCGATGCTTGATTCCACGCCGAGTTCGAGCGCAATCGTGCCGGTGCGCGAGTAACCCGACACGATCGAGAAATCAGGATGAGCACGGAGCCGAGTCGTGAGCGCGTGGCCTATCCCGCCGCTGGCCCCGAACACGACGGCGATGCCGCCGGGAGGGAATGGCGCGGTACGGGATATGGATTCCCAATCCGAGTTTTCGTCGATCAAGCGATGCACCGTCACCACTTTCAGGCAGGTATCGAAATGCCTTCCGCTTCGACGACGCGTACCAATGCCTCCTCCAGCATGGCACGGGCATTTCCCGCTACCTCATTCAAGTAGTGATGCAGCGCCGCGTCGGCCGGGCTGCGGCTTTCGCACTCGGCGCTGTATATCTCGAAATTGCCCAAGTGCACCAACAGCTCGGAGATGTGATGCGGGCACTCGCAGCTCAGGGCTACTGAAGCAAGGGAGATTTCGGCGAGTGTCTTGTTGTCGAAACGCCGCGGCGCGGCAGGGCCAATCTGCGGCAAAGCGGTCGGTATGCGGGCCCCGTGTGCAGCAGGCAGGAGGTGACACAGCGATACCAGCTGGTCGATGTCCATTGGCGCATGCACCAGGCTGCAGCCGAGTGCGCGCAGTTCCTGCTCGATGCGTTGCGGACCGTAGCCGTACTCCACGATGATCTGCCGCGACCCGACTTGCTGAGCCAATGAGCGAATTGTCTGCGCCGATTCGCGCTGCAGAGTCGGTAATCCGACCAGCAGGACATCGGCCGCCACACCCCGCAGAGCTTCGATCGCGCCCCCGGCACCAGGACTTGTTGCCACGACTTGCAGCGCGGGCAGGTGAAAATGCTCCACGCGCATGGCGAGTGCGTCGCCAACAATCGCCACGCGCACCGGGGGTATCGCGCCCGCGGCGGTAGAGCCGGCTGCGCGAGGCACGGCGCGAGAAGCGCGCGCGGCCTTGTCGAGCATGATCCGCAGCCTTTCCAGGTCGAGCGTGGCGATTGAGCCGATGGCATGCCCTGAGTCGACAAGCTGCTTGATGACCGTGAGCCGCGCCACTTCTTCAGGTGAGTACTGGCGCTGCCCAGTTGCGCTCTGGCGTGGTCCAACGATCTTGTAGCGCCGCTCCCAGACGCGAAGCGTCTGCACGGGGATGCCTGTGAGTCTTGCTACCGCACCGCTCCGGTACACGGGTCCGTCAGCCACAGTCTGTTGATCGCTCGGCATAATCGCCCCTCACTGAACTGTATTTGAACTCAAATTAACAGAAAAACAAAAGGAACTCATGGTTTACTGCAGCAGAAATCGAAGACATTCTGCAATTTCCCTGTTCATTTCAAAAATAAACGTGTACATTAAGAGTACAATACAGGTTCATCAATCTCCAACCCTAGAGGAATAGTCATGAAAAAGCTGGTCTCCGCCGCCGCCATTTCGTTGAGTCTGGTGTCTGCCGCAAATGCCAAGGACATCGTCGACACCGCAATTTCTGCTGGCAACTTCAACACACTTGCAGCCGCTCTGCAGGCAGCCGACCTGGTTGACACCCTGAAGGGCAGTGGCCCATTCACGGTTTTTGCACCGACTGACGCTGCCTTTGCAAAAATCCCCAAGGCAGACTTGGATGCACTGCTTGCTGACAACGCCAAGCTGACCGCCGTTCTTACGTACCACGTCGTTTCCGGTGTGGTGATGTCCAAGGACGTCAAGGCCGGCATGGTCAAGACGGTACAGGGCTCTTCACTGACCTTGAGCACGATGGGCGGCGTCAAAGTGGACAATGCCAATGTCATTGCCGTCGACATCCTTGCCGACAACGGCGTAATCCACGTCATCGATACCGTGGTGCTGCCCAACTAAGAAACAATTTGAAAGCAGCAGACGGTCGCAGAACATTCAGCGGCCACAATCCGGACAACGCCCGCGCAAGCGGGCGTTGTCATCTACTGTCAACCACCAGGCTTGATGCCTGCACAAGGGAAAACTTCAATGGCCGGTTCTCTGGAAAAAGTCTTGCGCGACACGAAAGTCAGCCTGCAGGTTCTTCAAGTGCTGATGGACGCGAGTTATGACTCGATCTTGATCACGGATGCAACCAAAGCAGCAAAGATCATCTACGCCAATAACGCATTCAAGACACTGACTGGCTATGCGCCGTCGGAGGTCATAGGGAAAACCCCGCGAATCCTGCAGGGACCCGGCACCGACAGAAAGGTGATTGCGCACCTCGGCAAGGCACTGAAGAAGTCCGGTAAGTTCGAGGGTCGGGCCATCAACTACAAGAAGGACGGAACCCCCTTCATCATGTACTGGCGCGTCTTGCCAGTGAAGGTAGGCAATAGGACGAGGCTTTGGGTTGCGATCCAGCGCGAAGGCTTGGTAATTCATTAGAAACCTTTGAGCCGGCCCGACCTGCAACGCAAGTGAACACTGCCAAGAGCGTCATCCATAGGCTGCTGATTCTGGTCGGCAATTCTCTGGCGCTAATCGGCTGCGTTGCCCTGACACTCGGTGCGATCGGATTGGTCAGTGCAGACTCGTTTGCCACAGATATCTCGTCGGGCGTACGTGTAATTGGTTCGGTGGCGATAACTGGTTGTCTACTGAGCGCCATTGGCTATGGCATCGTGGACTATCTGGAAGAGTAGAACCCCCGGAGGGCTCGCATGTTCAAGAAATCGGATTACTTCATTCTTCTGGCGGTGATGATTTCGTTTGTCATCTCCGCGTATCTGTGGTTTGTCCTGCAGGACCGCGAGCAGGCGATTTTCACAGCGATCTGGGTTCCAGCCATTTTCTGTTTTGGAATCTACTTTAAGTTGGCCACGTTTCTGGCGAGAAAGCAGTGATGCCTGTCGATCTGTTGTACTTGGGAATTGTCGTTTTCTTAATGCTGCTCATCGGACTTGGCTTGACGGTCAGGGAATTCCGCAACATGTGATGAACGGTGGCGGCGATGTGCGGCACGCCCGCGTGCGTTTCCCAAGTTACGCGCAGATCACCGGGAGCCGTCGTGGCGAACTACTCTCAGTCGCATTCCGGTCTCCCTTCCCTCGGCCTCGGTCCTGATTTCTTTCAATTCGACCCTGAATGCGCCCGACTGCTTGTCCGAAATGAGCAGACCAACGTACTGAACGTCGACGAATTGCACGAGTGGTGCCGCGACCGCGCGGCCGCGGAAGCTGGCCTGGAAATCGGCTGGCTGGAAACGCAGTGTTTTCCACTCCTGCGGTGCTGCGAATGCGGCCTGGTATTGAGCCGTGCTGGCGCCGTCGTCGAGTTTTAGGGTCAGCTTGTAGCGCCGCCCGTCGCCGCGCGCCGTCAACTGCAATTCTGTGGTCCCGGCGGGAAATTTGACGGGGCCTCTGAACGAGGCGAAGCCACCGTTGTTCTCAAGCGATACTTCCCCTTCGAACAGCATGGCCCCGGACCCCGTGCTGAGCCGCGAGGTGGACATGCCGCCCATGACGCCATCGTTGATGACCTGAAAAGTCCGCACGACGTCCGGACTGGAGAAATCGAGCAACGGCGGACCGGCAGAAGTCAATGGCATGAGTGTCAGAGCCGCTACAAAGTGGCGCGCGCGCAGCGCACGAGGATACCGCATCGTCAGACTTTGGCCGGTCGCCTGCCGCCTGCGTGGCCGGACCTCAGCCGCTATGGCAATAGCCGGTTGCGGCGCAAGTGTGCCCTTCCTGACTGAGGGGTAACAGTTCATTCCGGACACATAGGTGACACTCTGAGGCCTTTTGCGGGAGAGCAAAAGTGCCATGGCAGGAGTGTTCCAAGATGGACGAACGGCTCAAGTGCGTGGCCCGGCTGCTGGACGGGGAGAAGATGGCCGGCCGATGCCGCGAGTTCGATATCGCGCGCAAGACCGGCTACAAAATCTTCAACCGTTACAGAGATTGTGGCCTGCGAGGGCTCACGGATCGATCCCGACGACCCTACCGGCAGGCCAACCAGCTGCCGTTCCAGGTCGAGAAACGCTTCGTCCAGCTCAAGCACGAGCACCCCAACTGGGTCGTCCCCAGCACGCGCTCAGGGCACGCGGGCTCGCGCCTGCCCCGCAACGGAAATGGCCCTTTGAATCTCCTATTCCTAGCGACTCGCTGGTGCGTCTGTCGGTCGGCATCGAGGATACCGATGACCTGATCGCGGATCTGGAGCAGGCGCTGGGCTGAATCGCCCCGGCGACGCCCTCAGTTCAGCCTGCGCACGCGCAGGCCATGCGCCCGGCCAGCGCGGCTTCGGCGACTCGCGCCCTTCCCTCCAAGTGGTCGCAACGGTCGTGGGCATCAGGCGGGCGATTGGCCCGAGCCTGCCTTCGCTGGCCAGGTACTGTTCGACGGCCGCGAGCTGTCCACGGGGACCAGAAACTGTAGATCAGCTCTATAGCTCTGTTTTACAGAATGTGTGATAGCGCAAGGATTGCGTCACCTGAGGGGAACAGACTTCGGGTCATCGGCCCATACGTCTGACATGGTTAGGCACCCGGTCCCATGAAGGCACTTGCGGTAGTCGGTTTGATTGCGTGCTTGATGTCTCTTCCAGCGTTCGCAGGTTGCGTCGAGCCACAGGCAGTTCCCTTTGTGCCCGACGGTGCTACCGCCAGTCGCGACGACATGCTCTCCGCACAGAAAGCCCTTATATCCTACAACACGGTGGTAGCGGAATACGCCACATGTCTGGAGAAAAGAGGCGGCAGCGCAAGCAAGCAGAATGAGGCGGTGGAAAAGCTGCGCATAGTCGCAAACAGGTTTAACGCCGAATTACGCGCGTTCAGGAAAAGGAGCGGCGCATAGGTTCGCCCAGGCAGGGGTTGGCTGCCGAATCTGGCGAGACCACACTTTCCGCTGTCAGTATGGAGTCGTGACGGAATTCGTTGACATTGACATTGACAGTGAATGGAGTTCCCTCGAATGAATAGCTGGACGATTCGCCAACGACTGCTCGGCAGTTTCGCCATCATTCTGGCGCTGATGATTGTCATGGAAGGCATCGCTTTCACGCGCCTCGCGACCATCGAAAAAGGCGCCACCAGCGCCGCGACGCAGTCCATTCCGGGGCTCTATCACAGCACTAAAGTCCTGGGAAATCTGATCATGAGTTATGCGCTCACGATCGAGCAAATCGGCCAGGGGGACGTGCTCGCGATGCAGGCGCTGGAGGCGCGCCTGAAGGCC
The DNA here is from genome assembly GCA_031403675.1 of Gammaproteobacteria bacterium. Classification (GTDB taxonomy): domain Bacteria; phylum Pseudomonadota; class Gammaproteobacteria; order Steroidobacterales; family Steroidobacteraceae; genus SCUD01. Next base: position 7,039 of record JANNTO010000288.1, read on the forward strand.
AATCAGCGGAGCATGGAGGAGTCGATTCGACGTTACCGAGGCGCAATCAGCCCCACTGCGGTCAGGGATCGGCAGCTGTTTGAAGCGTTCCAGAGCTTGCGCGCGCCGTACGCGCGCCTCCAGCAGGAGATCCTGCAGCTGAGCGCCGACATGAAATACGACGAGGCCAACAAGATGTGGCGCGAGCGGTTCGCCCCGGAGTTCGAGGAGACGCTCGCCGCAATCCACGCGGTGGTGGACTTCAACAAAGCTGACGCAGATCAATCCGTTCAGCAGATCATGAGCGTCATTGCGAGCGCCAAGATCGGCATGCTGACGAGCCTGGCAGCGACGCTACTGTTCACTTTCGTCTGCGCTTTCTACCTGCTGCGGGGCATTACCCGACCGTTGGGACAGTTGATGGGCATCGTCGATGTCATGCGCGCGGGGGATTTTTCCAAACGACTCTCACTGCAGAGGCGGGATGAATTCCACGCATTGGCTGAAGGATTCAATCGCATGACCGACGAGCTGACCGCGCTGGTCGGCCAAGTGCAGAAATCGAGCATTCAGGTCAATAGTTCGGTGACCGAGATCGCAGCGACGGCTAAGCAGCAACAGGCGACTGCCACCGAGATCGCGGCGACGACGACCGAGATCGGCGCCACGTCCAAGGAGATTTCCGCGACCTCCAGGGAGTTGGTCAAGACGATGAGTGAGATTACCCAAGTGGCTGAACAATCGGCCGCTCTGGCAGGCAGCGGCCAGACTGGCCTGTCCAACATGGAAGACACTATGGCACACGTCATGGAAGCTGCCGCCTCGATCAATGCCAAGCTGGCGGTGCTCAATGAAAAGGCCGGCAACATCAATCAGGTGGTTACGACGATCACCAAGGTGGCCGACCAGACCAATTTGCTGTCGCTCAACGCCGCTATCGAAGCGGAGAAGGCCGGGGAGTACGGCCGCGGCTTTGCGGTGGTCGCCACCGAAATTCGCCGACTGGCCGATCAGACCGCAGTCGCGACCTACGACATCGAGCAAATGGTCAAGGAAATCCAATCGGCGGTAGCTGCCGGCGTCATGGGCATGGACAAATTTTCGGAGGAAGTGCGGCGCGGCATGCAGGAGATCCAGCAAGTCGGTGGTCAGCTGTCGCAAATCATCCAGCAAGTGCAGGCGCTGGCGCCGCGCGTCGAATCGGTCAACGGGGGCATGCAGGCCCAGGCGACTGGCGCGGAACAGATCAGTGAGTCCCTCATGCAATTGACCGAGGCAGCTCGTAAAACCGTCGAATCCATGAGTCAGTCGAGCGTAGCTATCGGGGAGTTGCACCAGGTTGCAAGCGGCTTGCGCAGCGGCGTCTCGCGCTTCAAATTGCAGGCCGCGTGAGTACACATGCTGTTCTTGTTGTTTCAGCTGGGCGAGGTCCGTTACGCGCTGGATGCTCGGCAGATCGCCGCGGTGCTGCCGTTGGTCGGTGTCGTGCAGATTCCACAGTCGCCGCCAGCAGTAGCCGGCATTCTCGACTACCGCGGCGCGCCGGTGCCGGTGATAGACCTGAGCCAGGTGCTGCTGGGCCGGCCGGCGCTACGGCGCTTGCACACGCGAATCGTTCTCGTGCATTTCCCCGACGACAGCGGTGCAATGCACCTGCTCGGCTTGATCGCCGAGAGGGCGACCGAAGCCCTGCGCCGCGAGCCCACTGAATTCACGGCATCCGGAGTCAGCGCACCCCATCTCGGCCCCGTTGCCACGGACGAGCGCGGATTGGCGCAACGGATTGAGGTGAATCAGTTGCTGCCAGCGTCGCTACGTGACCTGCTGTTCCAGCAGCCGGTGCAGCGCTGATGATTCACGCCGAGTTAGCAAGTCTGCTGAAGCAGGCGATAGGGCTGGACGCCTCGTCTATCGGCACCTCAGCCATCGAGCGTGCGGTGCAGATGCGCGTGTCCGCCTGCAAGCTCGACGATGCGCACTCTTACTGGGAGTTCTTGCGCACGTCGGCAACCGAGTTACAGGAGCTCACTGAAGCGCTGATCGTCCCCGAGACCTGGTTCTTCCGCGACTGCAAGGCTTTCGAGGCGTTGGCTCGCATTGCACATCAGGAGTGGCTGCGGACCCATCCGGAAGGGACTCTACGGCTGTTAAGTGTGCCGTGCTCGAGCGGCGAAGAACCGTGCTCGATGGCGATGGCGCTACTCGATGGAGGATTCCCGCCGAGCCGCTACCGCATCGACGCGGTCGACATCAGCGCACAGATGCTGATGCGTGCCCGGCGCGCCATATACAGGAACAATTCATTTCGCAGCGTCGAATTGACGTTCCGCGATCGCTATTTCGAGAAGACGGCTCATGGCTATCGGTTGAACGATACCGTGCGCCAGCAGGTGCATTATCGGCACGGCAATTTGTTTGCTGCCGACTTTCTGCCCGGGGCGGCAATCTACGACATCATCTTTTGCCGCAACCTGCTGATTTACTTTGATCGCCCTACCCAGGACCGCGCCGTTCAGGTGTTGCAGCGCCTGCTTACGCCTGAGGGCGTGTTGTTCGTCGGCCCCTCCGAAACCGCCCTGCTGCTCAGCCACGATTTCGTTTCAATCAAAGTGCCCATGGCTTTTGCGTTGCGCAAAGGCGGCACTGTCGCGCGCGCCGTTGTCGCCGCGTCGACTCATTCGATCCAGCAATCCTCATCGACCGCACGCGAATCGGCGGTTGCGAAGCCCGCCGAGCCGGCTGCAGCGCAACAGCGAAGCGGGCAGGCAAAACCCGCTGCCTCGGTCGACTCTGGAATAGACGACGCTTCAAGGCTCGCCGATGAGGGGCGCCTGGTTGAAGCGGCGCAATCCTGTGAAAAGTATTTGCGCGAGCACGGTCCGTCGGTACAAGCCCTGCATCTCATAGGCCTGATTCGCGCCGCCGCCGGGGACTTGCCGGCAGCCGCTCAGTATTACCGCAAGGCGCTCTACCTCGATCCGAATCATCACGACACTCTGCTGCACCTCGGCTTGCTGCTGGAAAAACAGGGAGACGCGACAGGCGCCCGCGTGGTCCGCGACCGTGTACTGCGGCTTGAGAAACCGAGCGGGGCGATATGAGCCGTCCGCACGAATCCGCTCCTGAGGGCACACGCATGGCCAGTGCGGATTGCTGGAACAAGATCGGCGTTCGCGGCGACTCTACCTGCCCGGAGCTCAAACAATACGTTCATTGCCGCAACTGCCCCGTCTATTCCGCGGCAGCCGTGCGCTTGTTAGATGCCGACCCACCGGCTGACTACCTGGCCCACTGGACGCAGCAGGTCGCACAGAAAAGCGCGCTGACGGAGATTGACACGCATTCCGTCGTGATATTTCGCGTCGGCACCGAATGGCTGGCCTTGCCGACGACGGCGCTCAAGGAAATCGTGAGTGTGCGAGCGATTCATTCGATACCGCACCGGCGCAACGGGGTGGTGCTGGGTCTGGCCAACGTGCGCGGTGAACTACTGGTGTGTTTTTCGCTACAACACGTTCTGAGTCTGGAACAAGCCGCAGAACCCAAGCGCGAGAAGCAGCGCGCCATGGCTGAGCGTTTGCTGATCGTTCAGCGCGACGGCAGCCGCGCCGTTTGTCCGGTGGATGAAGTTTACGGAATCGCCCGCTTCCATCCGGGCGAAGTGACGGCGGTGCCAACGACTATCGCAAAAGCCGCGGTCGCTTACACGCAGTCGATACTGTCCTGGCAGCAGCGGTGGGTCGGCCTGCTTGACGACCAGTTGCTGTTCCACACCGTCAACCGAAATCTTGCATGAGCGTCCCCGACCTCAGCCAGATGTCGATGC
>JANNTO010000289.1:0-14404 GCA_031403675.1 Gammaproteobacteria bacterium
GACCAACCCAGGATTCTCAGCAGCTTTTTCATAGTCGATCTTCGAGCTACGATCATAGTTGAGGCTTCCCGGAACCTGTTTACACGGCCGCCCGCGTCAGAGCGAATAGAATGGCGGGGTGGACGGACTCGCTCGAATTGCGCTGCGTGCCTTGGCGGTGGCCGGCTTGGTCGCGGCAACATCTTTGCATGCCGAGACCGATAGCGACAGTCCCGCACGCGCTGCCGTCGATACCGAAGCAGCCGTTCTGCGCTGTTATGCGATGCACAATCGCAATGGTCCGTTGACCGGCACGGTCGAGATCACCGTTCTGGTCAATGCCGCAGGCCGCGCGACGGCGGTGACGACTCCACCCGGCACCGAAGAACGCCTCGCTGCGGCCGCGCAATGCGCCGGCGTCATGCTGAGCTACCGGCCTGCGATGCGCGACGGCGTGGCCATGGACGACCAGCTGACGCTGCCGATTACGTTCCCAAGCCTGCCATCGCCGCGGCAGCCGGTGCGAAGCGCCATCGATTACTGCCACGCGCCGGTCGCCGTCGGCAAGCTGTATGAAGGCCGGCTCGATCTGATTGCACGCGTCGGCCGCGACGGCAAAATCAACGAGTTCGTATTGCCCGAGGGCCTGCTGCCGTGGATGTCGGAAGCCGCGCGCTGCGTGGCGAAGGAGATCGAGTTCTATCCGGCCGTGCTGCGCACGACGATGGTCGAATCCTGGACGGTCATCCCGCTCGAATTTAACCTGACGAGAAGCCCGCAATGGGACAGCGAGGTCGCCGCACCCACGCTGCGATCCGACCAAGCGGCGATCCTCGCCGCATATCGCCGGTGTTATCCGGCGGGGCGCGACACCGAAGTGACGATCGATTACCGGATCACCGTGTCGCGCGGCGGGCGGGTCCATCGCGTGGAGGTCATCGAGTCGAGCGGCGATGCGGCGCTCGACGAGGCCGGCACCTGCATCCTGAAGAATCTTTCGTTCGTCGCGGCCCGGCGCAATGGCCGCGCGGTGCAGTCCACGCTGAACTGGCCGATCCGGGTGCGGCCGCCGGGTTAGGCCTCGGTTTCCGGAAATTCCTTGTCGAGTATCCGCACCAGCTCCTCATCCACGCGGTCGCGGAACATTGCCAGCAGAAAACCGAGCGTCGCCTCGACGACGATCTCATCCTTGCCGACCGTGACCGTGCCGTTCACGTTCGAGTGTTCGATCGACAATACGTCACCTTGCCATTTGCATTCGGCATTAAATCGCGCACTCAGCGCTTCGGCCATGCGGTTGACGCGCTGGCGCGCGGCTTTCGGCGTCAGGTCGTGCGTGCGGCGCAGGTGGATGCGACTCATGGGCGGGTGATCGCGCGCCAGCCAATGTCGCGACGCAATTGCATACCTTTCCAGCAGATGCGCTCGACGAGCGCATAGGCCGCGCGCTGCGCACTCGCCACACCGTCGCCGAGACCGACTGCGCAGAGTACGCGCCCGCCGGACGTCAGCACGCGATCGCCTTCGAGACGCGTGCCGGCGTGAAACACTTTGCCGGGCAGCGCGGCCGCCTGTTCGAGTCCGGCGATCGAATCGCCGAGTCGCGGCTCGTCCGGATATCCCTCGGCAGCGATCACGACGCCGAGCGCCGTGCGCGGGTCCCAGTCGGCGCGTACCTCATCCAGGCGGCCGGCCAGCGCCGCTTCGCAGAGCGTCGTCAGGTCACTCGTGAGGCGCGTCATGATCGGCTGGGTTTCGGGATCTCCAAAGCGGCAATTGAACTCGAGCACATTCGGCGTGCCGTCGGGGGCGATCATGAGACCGGCGTACAGGAAACCCGTGTACGGCATGCCTTCCGCTGCGAGACCGCTGAGCGTCGGCGTGATGACCTCGTGCATGATGCGATCGTGCAGCTCGGGCGTGACGACCGGGGCCGGCGAATACGCACCCATGCCACCGGTGTTCGGGCCTTGATCGCCATCGCGCAGGCGCTTGTGGTCCTGCGAGGTCGCGAGCGGCAACACATGCTTGCCGTCGGCCATCACAATAAAGCTCGCTTCCTCGCCTTCCAGGAATTCCTCGATGACGACGACGCGACCCGCCTCGCCGAAAGCGCCCGCGAACATCTGTTCGGCTGCCTGGATCGCTGCCTCGGCCGTCGCGGCGATGATCACGCCTTTGCCGGCCGCCAGACCATCGGCCTTGACCACGATCGGCAGACGCTGGGCGCGGATCGCCGACGGATCGAAGGTCTCGCGCGTGAATGCCGCATAGCCCGCGGTCGGGATTCGGTGACGCGTCAGGAATTCTTTCGTGAACTGCTTGCTGCCCTCGAGTCGTGCGGCGAGGCGTTTCGGACCGAAGCAGGGCAGGCCGGCCGCTTCGAATGCATCCACGACGCCAAAGACCAGCGGCCCTTCGGGGCCCACGACCGTGAGCCCTACGTCTTCGGCCTGCGCAAGCGCGACCAGGGCCGGGATATCCAGCGTAGCGACCGCGACATTCCGGCATTTTGGTTCGGTCGCGGTGCCGGCATTACCCGGCGCGACCAGGACTTCGGATACGCGTGGCGACTGCGCAAACTTCCAGGCCAGCGCATGTTCGCGGCCGCCACCGCCGATGACCAGGATCTTCACGGGGTTTTCAATGACGGAAATGCCGCAGGCCGGTGAAGACCATGGCGATGTCGCGCTCATCGGCCGCGGCGATGACTTCTGCATCGCGCAGCGAGCCGCCAGGCTGGATCACCGCGCTCGCGCCGAGTTCCGCTGCCGCGTCGAGGCCGTCGCGAAACGGAAAGAACGCATCGGAGGCCATCACGCAGCCCTGGACCGTGAGCCCGGCATCGGCGGCCTTGAGTGCTGCGATGCGGGTCGAGACCACGCGGCTCGTCTGCCCAGCGCCGATGCCGACCGTCCTGCCTTCGCGCACAAATACGATGGCATTGGACTTGACGAACTTGCAGATGCGCCAGGCGAACAGCAGATCCTCGAGTTCGGCGGCGCTGGGGCCGCGTTTCGTTACGCACTGCAGGGCGCCGGCATCGATCGTGCCGTCGTCGCGGGTCTGCAACAGCAACCCGCCTGCGACCGAGCGCAATTCGAAAGCAGCGGTCGGCGCAGTGCCGAGATCGCCGGCCTGAAGGACCCGAATATTCTGCTTCGCGGCGAGCGTCGCCGCGGCCTCCGGCAGCACCGCCGGCGCCACGATTACTTCGACGAACTGGCGCTCGATGAGCGCTTGCGCGGTTGCGGCATCGAGTGGCCGGTTGAACGCGACGATGCCGCCAAACGCCGAAGTCGGATCCGGTTCGTAGGCCCGCAGGTACGCTTCGAGAATATTGGCTGCGATCGCGGCCCCGCAGGGATTGGCGTGCTTGACGATCACGCAGGCAGGCGCGTCAAACTGCCGCACGCATTCGAGCGCGGTGTCGGCGTCGGCGATATTGTTGTAGGAAAGTTCCTTGCCCTGCAACTGGGTCGCGGTCGCGATTGATGCGCCCGTCGTCAGCGGCTCGGCGTAGAACGCCGCCGACTGGTGCGGGTTCTCGCCATAGCGCAGGTCCTGCTTCTTGCAAAACGCCGGCGTCAATGCGTCCGGCATGGACGCATCAGACTGCTCGCGACGCAGCCAGCCCGCGATCATCGCGTCGTATTGCGCGGTGTGCGCATAAGTCTTGGCCGCAAGCCGGCGGCGTGTCGCTTCGGACACCGCGCCGGCGCGTAGCTCGTCAAGCACGCCCGGATAATCGGCGGGATCGACCAGCACCGTCACGCGTGCGTGATTCTTGGCCGCGGCGCGCAGCATCGCCGGGCCGCCGATGTCGATGTTCTCGATAGCATCGGCGTAACTGCATTCCGGCCGCGCCACGGTGGCAGCGAATGGATAGAGATTGACGACCACGAGATCGATTGGCTCGATGCCGTGTTTTCGCATGACCTCGTCATCGATGCCGCTGCGGCCGAGCAGGGCGCCATGCACTTTCGGATGCAGGGTCTTGACGCGCCCGTCCATGATTTCCGGAAAACCGGTGAGGTCTGCCACCTCGATGACCGGGAGGCCGGCGCCCGCGAGCGCGCGCGCCGTGCCGCCAGTCGAGACCAGATCAAACCCGAGTTGCTGCAACTCGCGGGCGAGCGGGACGATACCGGTCTTGTCGGAAACGCTGAGCAGCGCCCGCCGGGCGTTCTGCCGCGTCATCTGCTCAGGAAGACAGCCCGTATTCGCGCAATTTCTTGCGCAGGGTGCCGCGATTGATGCCGAGAATCGTCGCCGCCTGGCTCTGGTTGCCGTCGGCGTAGTCCATGACTGCCTGGAACAGTGGCAATTCGACTTCGCGCATCACCAGGTCGTACAGGCGGCCCGGCCGATGGCCATTGAGGCTGTCGAAATACGTCGAGAGCGCCTGTTCGGTGTGATCGCGCAATGGAATATCGCGCGCATGCCCGTTGATCGGCCGGGATAGCTGCGGACGGCGCGAGGTCAGCGCCCTGGTCTTCGCGGTCATTGCCAACTGTTCCCCGCCTGTCGTCTTCGTCGTTATCAATCAGGCTGCGCGCGCCGTGCGCCCGATCAGTCCTGAGAGAAACTCGCTGGTGAGCGATAACTGCTCCTTCGCGGTTTCCGTCGTCAACAGCCCGGATGGCAAGTGGCCGACTTCACGATGCAGGCGGCAATACCAACCGAGATGTTTGCGCGCCACGCGGACACCTTGCGACTCGCCGTAGAACGAGTAGAGGGCCTCGAGGTGCGAAAGCATGATAGCACGGACCTCAACGAGCGCAGGCGGCGCGACCACCGCTCCCGTGAGCCCCGCCCGCAGTTCGCGGAAGATCCATGGCCGTCCCTGGGCGGCGCGCCCGATCATCACGGCATCTGCGCCGCTTTGTTCCAGTGCCTTCAAGGCCTTGGCGGCACAATCGATGTCGCCATTGACGAAGATCGGCACGCGCACGGCGCGCTTGACCGCGGCGACGGTTTCATATTCGGCATCGCCCGCAAAGAAATCCGCGCGCGTGCGCCCGTGCACGGCGATCGCAGCGATACCCTCAGCTTCTGCAATGCGGGCGATCGCAACGGCGTTGCGATTTTCCCGATCCCAGCCGGTGCGCATCTTCAACGTAACCGGAATGCCGGCGGCGGCCACGACTGCGGCGAGAATCTGTCGCACCAGCGGTTCGTCGCGCATCAGCGCGGAACCTGCGGCGCGGCTGCAGACCTTCTTGGCCGGGCAGCCAAAATTGATGTCGATGATCTGCGCGCCCATTTCGACATTCAGGCGTGCGGCTTCCGCCATCATCGCCGGATCGAAGCCCGCGATCTGCACGACGCGCGGCTCCGGTTCGCCGCAATGGTCGAGTCGCAGCCGCGATTTGGACGTATTCCAGAGCCGGATGTCGGAAGTCACCATTTCGGACGCGGCAATGCCGGCACCCATGCGGCGGCACAGCTGCCGGAACGGGCGATCCGTCACGCCGGCCATCGGCGCAAGCGCCAGCGGCGCCGCGAGGTGGTAGGGCCCGATCTTCATTGCGCGGCGCTGGTGATCTGGTTGGCGCAGCGCACGCCGCCAGCGGCGGGCACGCAGATGTCCATCTCGAAACCGACCGCTTCCTGGCCGGGATCGACGATGCGAATCAGCGCGTCGGCGCGCTCACCGGGCTGCAACAGGCCGGTCCCGCCCGCACCGGGCAGGTAATCCTTTGGTTCGATGTCGCGTACACCGAGTGTGGCGCCGAAGCGGTCCTGCAGGGCGAGGCGGAGCAACGGAAAGGGCTGAGCGTAGGTGGCCCGATTGATGATGCTCGCGCGCAGCAACAGGCGGTCCACTTCGTTCGGGTCATTCGCCGCGCCCCACTGGCGAAGTTCGTAGGCGGAGAGATCGGTCGGCACCGTCAGCGGCAGGCCGAACAGTGCGTAGGCTTCCGCGATCATCGGTCCGAGGCCGGGTCTGCGGACCAGTTGCTCGCGCTGGCTGTGCACGACCTGCGCACCGAACAGCGCCAGCAAGGCCACGATGCCCACTGCCCAGGGCCAGTGCCGGCCCGCTTCACCCGGTTCGACTGGTCCGAAGTCCGAAGGGAGCGCCGCGCGTGCTGCGGCTTCTTCGGCGAGGCGCTTGCGCATCTCGTCGGGGATCAGGATGCGCGATGAACTGAATGCCGTCGCCGGCGGCTCTTCCGCGAGCACAATGGACTCGCCGGTTTCCACCGGCTCGTCGTGTTCGTCGAGCACGAGGATCGGGTGCTCGTCGGTATTGTCGAGGTCGCTGTCGTTGGCCGGCGGATCGCCGATGCTGAGCGCTGCAGCGACGGTGGCCGGATCGAAGCTCACCGGCTGCGGCGGCTCGAACACGAACAGCTGCTCAAGATCCGCGGCATTGCCATGGAACTCCATCGCCAGGTCTTCCTCGGACCGGGACAGTGGCTCGATCGATTCGAGTTCCGGTGGCGACGATAACTCGATGTTCTCGTTGCCCGGCAATTCCTCGACCGTCATCGAGTCGTCGGGCGAAGGGGCGTCGTCGGTCGCAGGCGCCGGCTTGAAGGACTGCTCGCTCAGGTTTTCGAGCGCATTGAAGCTCGCCGAGCAAACGCCACAGCGTACGTCGCCCTGGGCGGCACGCAGCGCGTCCGCCGTCACGCGAAAGACCGTCCCACAATCAGGGCATTGGGTGTACACGCCTACTCCGCGCGCCGGTCGCCCGCGAGCGTAATCCAACCCTCACGTCGCGCCGCCGTTTCGATATCAAACCACGGTCCATAGGCCTGCGCCACTTCCGCCGCCTGGTCATCGAGCGGCCCGGCGAGCAGCAATGCGCCGCCGGGGCGGCAATACCGGGCAAATTCCGCTGCGAGCCGGCACAGTGGCCCGGCCAGGATGTTGGCGAGCACCAGGTCGAATGGCCCGCGGATCGCGGCGCTCGTGTCGGCAATCGTGGTGCGGTTGCTCAGCCCATTGCGGGCCGCATTCTCACGCGTCGCGATCAACGCCTGCGGATCAATGTCGAATGCCGTCGAACTGGCGGCGCCGAGCGCGAGTGCGGCGAGCGCGAGAATGCCTGAACCACAGCCATAGTCGAGCACCGTCGATTCCGTCAGGTCGCGGGCTTCCAGCCATTCGAGACAGAGCGCTGTGGTCGCGTGGGTACCGGTGCCGAATGCAAGTCCGGGGTCGAGTTCGAGTATTACGGCGGCGGGATCTGGCGGTTTCTGACCGCCGGGACAGACCCACAGGCGCCGGCCAAATTGCTTCGGCCGGAAGTCCTTGAGCCATTCGCGTTCCCACACGCGATCGGCGATGTGTTCGATGCGGATCGCGTCTTCCGACAGGCCGAGGACCGCCGTCAGGGTTGCAGCGAGGATCGCGGGCTCGGCCTGGTCCGCAAACAGTGCGCGGAGCCGGATCTCGCGCCACAGCGGTGTCTCGCCGGGGCCCGGCTCGAGCAGCGGCTCATCGCCGGCGTCCGACAGGGAAATGGCGCTGGCGCCGAGTGTGCGGCAGGCGCTTTCGGCGCGGCCCGGATCGGTTGGCCCGAGCTCGATTACGAGCTGGTGGAATGGCATCGGCTGCGGCCGGCGTTCGCGCTCACTTCAGGCCGAGCCGGCGCTCGAGATAATGGATATCGAGTCCGCCCTGGCGGAACGCCGAATGGCCGAAAATCTCCTGGTGCAGCGGCGCATTGGTCTTGATGCCCTCGACCACCATCTCGGACAGGGCATTGCGCATGCGTGCGATCGCGGTGTCGCGATTCTCGCCATGGGAAATCAGCTTGGCGATCAGCGAATCGTAGAATGGCGGCACCGCGTAGCCTGAGTAGAGGTGGCTGTCCACGCGAATGCCGGGCCCGCCCGGCGCGTGCCAGAGCCGCACTGGTCCGGGCGAGGGCGCAAAGGTCTTGGGATCCTCGGCGTTGATCCGGCATTCCATCGCCCAGCCGCGCAGCACGATGTCCTGCTGCTTGAATGGCAGCGGCTCACCAGCGGCAATGCGCAGCTGCATCTTGACGATATCCACGCCGGTGACCAGTTCGGTAACCGGGTGCTCGACCTGCACGCGCGTGTTCATTTCGATGAAATAGAAATTGCCGTCTTCGTACAGGAATTCGAGCGTTCCGGCGCTCCGGTAACCGACCGCGACGCAGGCGGCCACGAGCTTCTCGCCCATCTCCTCGCGCTGTTTCACCGTGATGCCCGGTGCCGGCGACTCCTCGATGATTTTCTGGCGCCGTCGCTGCAGCGAACAATCGCGTTCGCCGAGCGATACCACGCTGCCGTAGTTGTCCCCGAGTATCTGGAATTCGATGTGACGCGGCTTCTCGAGGAATTTCTCCATGTAGACCGTGTCATTGCCGAACGCGGCCTGCGCCTCGGTTTTCGCGACATTGATGGCGTTGACCAGCGTTGCGTCACTGTGCACGACCCGCATGCCGCGGCCGCCACCGCCGCCGGAGGCCTTGATGATGACCGGGTAGGCGATCTGCCGGGCCATCCGGAAGCATTCGTCCATGTCGGCCGGCAGCGGTCCGTCGGATCCGGGCACGCAGGGTATGCCGTGCTGTTTCATCAAGCGGATCGCAGACACCTTGTCGCCCATCTGGCGGATGGTTTCACTCTTCGGCCCGATGAAGACGAAGCCGCTGTTCTCGACGCGCTCGGCGAAATCGGCGTTCTCGGACAGGAATCCGTAGCCCGGGTGGATGCCGACCGCATCGGTGACTTCGGCTGCACTGATGATCGCCGGCATGTTCAGGTAGCTGTCGCGCGAGGCCGGCGGTCCAATGCAGACCGTCTCGTCGGCCAGCAGCACATGCTTCAGGTTCTGGTCGGCAGTCGAATGCACAGCGACCGTCTTGACGCCGAGTTCGCGGCACGCGCGCAGGATACGGAGCGCAATCTCGCCCCGGTTGGCGATGACGATCTTGTCCAGCATCTGCCCTACTCGATCGAGAACAGCGGCTGGCCGAACTCGACCGGTTCGCCATTCTTTGCGAGCACCGCGATCACCTTGCCGGCGCGCTCGCTTTCGATCTGGTTCATCATCTTCATGGCCTCGATGACGCACAGCACCTGGCCGACGCGGACTTCCTGGCCCACCTCGACGAAGGCCTTCGCGCCCGGGGCGGGGGAGGCATAGAAAGTACCGACCATCGGCGCCGTGACGAGGTTTTCATCGCGCGCGGCGGCGGCCGGCGCGGCGGCAGCAGGCGCATTCGCCGCCCTACGATCCGCGCCTGGCGCGACGGTCGGCATTGCGTACTGCACTGCCGGCGCTGGCGGCGCAGCGCCCGGACTGAACCGGGCGATGCGCACCGATTCCTCGCCCTCGGAAATCTCGAGCTCGGCGAGTCCGGACTCTTCGAGCAGCTCGATCAGCTTCTTGATCTTGCGGATATCCATCAGTTCCCCCCGGACGGCCGATCGAGTCGGTCGAGCGCGGCCGCGAGCGCGAGTTCATAACCCTGCGCCCCGAGGCCGACGATGCTGCCCGCCGCAATATCGGAAAAATAAGAGTGCTGGCGGAATGGTTCCCGCGCGTGCACGTTGGAAAGATGCACCTCGATGAATGGCACCGACACGGCCAACAGCGCGTCGCGCAGCGCAATGCTCGTGTGAGTGAAAGCGCCCGGGTTCAGGATCACGAAAGCGACCGGGTCGGCTGCCAGCGCCTGCACGCGGTTCACGAGCTCATGCTCGGCATTGCTCTGGAAGCTCTCCAGCGTAGCGTCGCGCTTCCCGGCCAGTGCCTTCAGGCGTGCTTCGATGGCGGCGAGCGTTACCTCGCCATAGACGCCCGGCTCGCGGCTTCCCAGCAGATTGAGGTTGGGCCCATTGATGAGAAGAATCCGGCGCATGGTCGCCGTGCATTGAACCGGACCAGCCCGGATTTGTCCAGATTGAGATGGGATAATGCCGCGAACGGCGTCGAAAAGACGCCTATCTAGTCGATCTGGTCCGGAGCATCCTTGATTCGGCCACGGGCCGTCTGCAGGTCGATTTCCCCGGCGTCGACCGCGCGGACTGCCGAAAGGATGACCTGCACTTGGGGCCGGTGCAACTCGCCGACGTGGATGGTGGCAATACGGCCCTGGCGGTCGGTGAATGCGGTAAACGGCAAACCGATCGATTCCATCCCGAACGCACGCGCGGCATCCACGCCGTCCTGCTCACCGATCAGCACCGTGTAGTCGATCGGGGTCTTTTCCAGGAACTTCAATACGTCCTCGCGAAAGTCGATCGCGATGCCGATGACTTCAAAACCAACAAACTCCTCATCGTGCGCGAGCGCATTGAGCATCGGGATCTCGCGCCGGCAGGGCGCACACCAGGTCGCCCAGAAATTGATGATGAGGGGCGTGCCATCCCACTCGGACAGCGCGCGCCGCTTGCCTTCCCGGTCGGTCAGCGTGATATCGGGCCGAAGTTCCGGAATGACCGCGGGCTGCAGCTGCGGTGGGGCAAGCGGTGCTGGGGCGAGGAGATAGCGGCTGGCGAAGAATGCCGCGATCCCGGCGAGCAACGCGATGGCGGCCGCGAGGATCAGTCCGCGACGTCCGCGCATTATCAGCATTCGCGTGAAAACCGCGCGAGATGGGCTTGAAAGTCCTCGGCTGCGACATAGCCGACCAGCCGGAATGCACGGCATTCACGCCCGTGCACGCCGAAAAACGCCGTGGTCGGCGGACCATAGACGCCGAATCGGCGCAGCAACGCCTGGTCCGCTGCATTGTTGGCGGTGACATCGGCTTTCAACAGGACGTATCCCGACAGGTCCTGCTGCACTTCCGGCACCGAAAATGTGTACTTTTCCATTTCCTTGCAGGAGACGCACCAGTCGGCATAGAAGTCGAGCATCGCTGGTTGTCCTGCCGCCTGGGCGGCCGCGAGCTCGCGGTCGAGATCCTCGATTGAAGCTACCTTCCGAAAGGGCAGCGATTCTGCACTCATTGTCGGTGCACCGCCGACGAATCCGGGCAGTGCGGCACCACGCAGCGGCTGGAACGGATCTTGCCCACCCGCAGCGGCGCCCACCATCATGATGATGCCCCAGACAATTGCGGCGAGACCGGCGCCGCGGGCCATCAGCCGCAGTGCGTCGGTACCCGGGTGGGTGCGGCCGAAGCCGCCAAAATAATAGCCGCCGACGATGACCAGGAGCGCCCACAGTGCGAGCGCCAGCGGGCCTGGCAGGATGCGTTCGAGCATCCACACGGCGACCGCGAGAAACAGCACTCCGAACAGCGTCTTGATCGCGGTCATCCAGGGGCCTGCATGCGGCAGGAAGCGGCCGCCGGCGACGCCGACCAGGAGCAGCGGCGATCCCATGCCGATCGCCATGGCAAACAAAGCGAGCGCGCCGCGCAGGATGTCGCCGGTCTGGCCGATCACGGCGAGCGCCGCGACCATCGGCGGCGCGACGCAGGCGGTGACGACCAGCGCCGACAGCGCACCCATGATTGCAGTGCCCACAAAGCTGCCGGTCTTCTGGCGCCCCGACGCGGCGGCGAGCCGGGTTTCAAGTGCCGCCGGAATCTTCAGGTCGAAAAGCCCGAACATCGCCAGCGCGAGCACCACGAACAGCGCTGCAAACAGGATGATGATCCAGGGCTGCTGGAAAAACGTCTGCGCCTGCTGGCCCGCGGCGGCGAATGCGGCACCAGCGATCGTGTAGGTCAGCGCCATGCCGAGCACATAAACGACCGACAGCATGAAAGAGCGTCGTGGTGTGGCGGCGGCGCCCTGGCCGGCGATGATGCCGGACAGGATCGGAATCATCGGCAGCACGCAGGGCGTGAAGGCGAGCAGCAGGCCAAAGCCAAAGAAAGTTGCCATCACGACCAGCAAGCCACCGTCGGCGATCAGGCTCGCAAGGCGGTCCTGTTCGGCCACCATCGGCGTCGCATCGGCACGCGCGGGCGTGCCGGGCGGTGGCAGGTCGATCGTCACGGTCTTCGTCAGGGGCGGATAACAGAGTCCGGCATCGGCGCAGCCCTGGTAGCTGACCGCAATCTCGAGCGTTGCCGCATCGGCCGGACGGGTGACCGGAACGGTCGCGCTCAGGCCGTCGTAATAGACCTCGACAGCGCCGAAAAACTCGTCGGTCTTCTTCTTGCCCGCCGGCATTGAGAGTTCACCGAGCGCGAAGCCCGGGGTCGCGGTCTTCACCGAAACGCGGTGGCGATACAGGTAGTAACCCGGCGCGATCTGCCAGTCGAGGGCGATCTGGGCGCCGCCGTCTGCAGTCGCGGCAAATACGAATGCTTCGTCAACCGGCAGGAACTGATCCTGGTTGGAAGCCGCTCCGAGCAGGCCCTGCGCGGCGGCGGCCGAGGAAAGCACGACGCCAAGCGCGCAAAGGAAGGTCCTGAATCGAGTCATGCGGGGAGGTCCTGGTGGCCACATTTTGGGCAATGCGGCCGAGAGGTTAGCGGCCTGATGCAGTCTTGTCGCGACCGCCTGCCCGGTTTCGCGAATTTCGGCTGCTGCCATCGCCCATACATATCCAGTAAATGACCAATTTTTCAATGACTTACCGATTGCGGTCTGGGCGGCGCAGACAGTGCTTGAATTTAAGGTGACGATCCCTATGATTAGCACCCGACCGGGGAGAGTGCTAACGGCAAATGAGCCACCTCCCGGGCACTAACAGTCGATTTTCCAAGGAGTGTTGAACCATGAAGATCCGTCCGCTTCATGATCGTGTGATCGTCAAGCGCGAAGATGAAGAGCGCAAATCACCCGGCGGCATTGTGATCCCCGACACCGCAGCCGAGAAGCCCATTCGCGGCAAGATCGTCGCGGTTGGCAAGGGCAAGATTCTTGAGAACGGGAATGTGCGTCCGCTTGACCTGAAGGTCGGCGACAAGATCCTGTTCGGCAAATACGGCGGAACCGAAGTCAAAGTCGACGGCGATGAGCTCCTCGTGATGCGCGAGGAAGACGTCATGGCCGTGATCGAAAAGTAAAGAGGAAAAGTACCAATGGCAGCCAAGGAAGTCAGATTCGGCGACGACGCGCGCACCCGTTTGGTCCGCGGCGTCAACCTGCTCGCGAACGCCGTGAAGGCGACGCTGGGCCCGAAGGGGCGCAATGCCGTGCTCGAGAAGAGCTTCGGCGCGCCGACCATCACGAAGGATGGCGTTTCGGTCGCGAAAGAGATCGAGCTCAAGGACAAGTTCGAGAATATGGGCGCGCAGATGGTCAAGGAAGTCGCTTCGTCGACCTCCGATGAAGCCGGCGACGGCACGACCACGGCGACCCTGCTCGCGCAGGCGATCATCCGCGAAGGCATGAAAGCCGTCGCCTCGGGCATCAACCCGATGGACGTCAAGCGCGGTGTCGACCTGGCCGTGAAGGCGGCGGTCGAGGAGCTCAAGAAGCTCTCCAAGCCCTGCAAGGACTCGAAGGCCATCGCCCAGGTCGGCACGATCTCGGCGAACAGCGACGAGGCGATCGGCAAGAAGATTGCCGAGGCAATGGAGAAGGTCGGCAAGGAAGGCGTGATCACGGTCGAAGAAGGCTCGGGACTCGAGAACGAACTCGAAGTCGTCGAGGGCATGCAGTTCGATCGCGGCTACCTGTCGCCGTACTTCATCAACAACGCCCAGAACCAGACCAGCGAGCTCGAGGGCCCGTACGTCCTGTTGTACGACAAGAAGGTCTCGAATATCCGCGAGATGCTGCCCCTGCTCGAAAGCATTGCCAAGGCCGGCAAGCCGCTGCTCGTGATTGCCGAGGACGTCGAGGGCGAGGCGCTCGCGACACTCGTGGTCAACACGATCCGTGGCATCGTCAAGGTCTGCGCGGTCAAGGCGCCGGGCTTTGGTGACCGCCGCAAGGAAATGCTGAAAGACATCGCGATCCTGACCGGTGGCACCGTGATTGCCGAAGAAGTCGGCCTGTCGCTCGAAAAGGCAACGCTGAATGATCTCGGCCGGGCCAAGAAGATCGTCGCCGACAAGGAAAACACGACGATCATCGACGGCGCCGGCAAGTCCTCCGAAATCAAGGGCCGGATCGAGCAGATCCGCCGTCAGATCGAGGAAGCCACTTCCGACTACGACAAGGAAAAGCTGCAGGAGCGCGTCGCCAAGCTCTCCGGTGGCGTTGCCGTGATCAAGGTCGGTGCGGCCACCGAGATCGAGATGAAGGAAAAGAAGGCCCGTCTCGAGGACGCGCTGCATGCC
This sequence comes from Gammaproteobacteria bacterium, assembly GCA_031403675.1. Taxonomy (GTDB): domain Bacteria; phylum Pseudomonadota; class Gammaproteobacteria; order Steroidobacterales; family Steroidobacteraceae; genus SCUD01. Next base: position 14,165 of record JANNTO010000289.1, read on the forward strand.
ACGCGCGCGGCGGTCGAGGAGGGCGTGGTTCCGGGTGGTGGCGTTGCGCTGGTCCGTGCCCAGAAGGCGCTGGACAAGCTCACGGGCATCAACGAGGACCAGAACGTCGGCATCCGCATCCTGTCGCGCGCGATTGAAGAGCCGCTGCGCCAGATCGTGCAGAACGCCGGTGACGACGGTTCGGTCGTGCTCGCCAAGGTCCGCGAGGGCAAGGGCAGCTTCGGCTACAACGCCGCGACC
>JANNTO010000290.1:0-3694 GCA_031403675.1 Gammaproteobacteria bacterium
CGGTGGTGATGCTCATCACCGCTGCGATCTTCGCCCTCGCCGCGACGCCGACGTTCCTCTTCCTTAAAGAGCGGGCGCGGCCGCACCGCGAACTCGAAGATCCGTGGAAGCGCGTCATGCAGACCCTGCGGCACGCGCGCCACTATCATGACCTGCGGAAATTCCTGATCTGCATCGTGTTCTACCAGGCCGGCATCATGGCCGTAATCGCACTCGCCGCGATCTACGCGCAGGAAGCCATGAAATTCACCAGCCAGCAGACCATCGCGCTGGTGCTGGTGGTCAACATCACCGCCGCATTCGGCGCCTTCGGCTTCGGCTACCTGCAGGACGCGATCGGCCACATCAAGGCCATGGCGCTGGTGCTGACCGGCTGGATCATCATGATCGCCCTCGCCTACCTCGCCGAAGGCGCCACTATCTTCTGGGTCGCCGCCAACCTCGCCGGCCTGTGCATGGGCGCCGCGCAAGCCGCCGGCCGCGCCATCGTCGGTTACCTGTCGCCGCCAGCACGCACCGCCGAGTTCTTTGGCCTCTGGGGCCTCGCAGTGAAAACCGCCTCCATCTTCGGCCCCCTCACCTACGGCGCCGTCACCTGGATCTTCGTCGGCGACCACCGCCTCGGCATCCTCGCCGTCGGCGCCTACTTCGTCGCCGGCCTGATCCTTCTCGTCGGCATCGACGTCGAGCGCGGGCGAAGAGCGGCAATGAGTACGGTCTAGTCGATGCCTGAAACTCCCGAACAGAAAGCCCGCCGCGAGATTGACGCCGACCTCACCGCCGCTGGCTGGCTTGTGCAGAGCCGCGACGAACTCGATTTGACCGCCGGGCGCGGCATCGCCGTACGCGAGTTCGTCATGAAACCAGGCTTCGGCTTTGCCGACTACCTCCTGTATGTCGATCGAAAAGCGATCGGCGCAGTCGAGGCGAAAGCAACGGGCACGCTTACGGGAGTCGAGTCACAATCAGCGAAATACGCCGCCGGACTGCCCGACAAGCTTCCAGCGCACAAGCGACCGCTGCCCTTCCTTTTCGAATCCAACGGTGCGGTCACTTATTTCACCAACGGGCTCGATCCCTCACCGCGCAGCCGGAGAGTCTTCAACTTCCCGAGACCCGAGACGCTCGCGGATTCCGCGGAGCAGACTGCGCAATTGCGCGGGCGAATGAGACAGCTTCCGGCACTCGACGAGTCGGGACTCTGGAGCGTTCAAGCCCGGGCGATTCGCAATCTTGAGACCTCGTTCGAGCGCGCCGACCCGCGCGCGCTGATCCAGATGGCCACCGGCTCGGGCAAAACCTTCACAGCGGTGAACGTAGCCTACCGGCTGCTTAAGCACGGCGGCGCAAAGCGCATCCTGTTCCTGGTGGACCGCGGCAATCTCGCCAAGCAGACCGAAGACGAGTTCAATAACTTCGAGCCGCCGGACGATGCGCGCAAGTTTCCCGAACTCTACACAGTCCATCGGCTGAAGAGCAACGCGATCAATCCGGCCGCCAAGGTCGTCATCACCACCATCCAGCGGCTCTATTCGATGCTCAAGGGCGAGGTCGAATTCGATGCCGGCAACGAAGAAGGCTCCGCATTCGATTCCGCGAAGCCGTGGCAGGGCGAACCGCCCGACGTGGTCTACAACAGTGGCATCCCGCCTGAGTTCTTCGACTTCGTCATCGTGGACGAATGTCACCGCTCGATCTACGAACTGTGGGCCCAGGTGCTGCTTTACTTCGACGCGTTCCTGATCGGACTGACCGCGACGCCGGCGGGCAAGACCATCGGCTTCTTCGAGCAGAACCTCGTGATGCAGTACGGCCACGATGAAGCCGTGACCGACGGCGTGAACGTGGACTTCGACGTCTACCGCATCCGCACTCGCGTGACCGAGCAGGGCTCGACCATTGCAGCTGATGGAACCAGCGTCTACGTGGACAAGCGCAACAAGCTGACGCGCGCGGAACGCCTGGAACTGCTGAACCAGGACCTCACCTACAGCGCGAACCAGCTCGACCGGGACGTGGTTTCCGAAAGCCAGATCCGCACGGTGCTGCAGCAGTTCCGCGACAAGGTGCTGCCCGACGCTTTCGCCGGCCGGACCGAAGTACCCAAGACGCTCATCTTCGCCAAAGACGACTCCCATGCCGACGACATCGTGCGTATCGCGCGCGACGTATTCGCCGAAAGCAATGAGTTCTGCCAGAAGATCACCTATCGGACCGGCTTCACCAAGATCGTCAAGAAAGTGAAGAACGCGGACGGCAGCGAGTCCGAGGTGTCCGAATGGGTCCGCACCTCGACTCTCACGCCGGACGAGATCCTGTCCAATTTCCGCAATAGCTTCTTCCCCCGCATCGCGGTAACCGTGGACATGATCTCCACCGGCACTGACGTGAAGCCGATCGAGTGCGTGTTCTTCATGCGCAATATCAAGTCCGCGGGGTTCTTCGAGCAAATGAAAGGGCGCGGAGTACGCGTCATCTCCCCCGACAAGCTTCGCGTCGTCACTCCCAGCGCGAGGGTGAAGGACCGTTTCATCATCGTCGATGCCGTCGGCGTATGCGAACAGGACAAGACCGACTCGCATACCCTCAATCGGCAACCGTCGGCGACGCTGGAGCAAGTGCTCGAATACGTCGCCCAGGGCGGCACCGACCCGGACGCGCTGACGACGCTGGCCGGGCGCCTCGCCCGCCTGCAGCGCGAGTTCACGCCCGCGCAGCTTGGCGAACTCGCCGAGCTTGCCGGTGGCCGGAGCTTCCCCGCCCTCGCCGCCGGCCTGCTCGGCGCCTGCGATCCGGACACGCAGATCGCCAAGGCAAGGGAAATGTTTCCCGGACACGGGCACCCCAGCGCCGTGCAGATCGGCAAGGCCGCGGAAGCGCTGGCGCAGCAGGCCGCGACGCCCTTCCTCAAACCGGCGTTGCGCCGGCGCATCCTGGAAATTCGCCAGCAGAACGAGCAGGTCATCGACCGGCACACGATCGACGAAGCGCTCTCCTGGGGCTTCGATGCTTCGGCGGTCGAAAAAGCGCGCAACAAGGTGCGGGACTTTCGCGCCTGGATCGCCGCGCACAAGGACGAACTCACCGCGCTGCAGGTTCTCTACGCCGGCACCAGGCCGCTCAAGCTCTCGCTCAGGGACTTGCGCCAGCTCAAGGCCGCGCTCGCGCGCCCGCCGCTCGCCGCCACGCCCGCGCAACTCTGGCGCGCGTTCCAGGCCATCGAGTCCGACCGGGTCAAGGGCAGCGGCGGCCAACACCTCGCTGACCTCGTAAACCTCGTGCGTCATGCACTGATTCCCACGATGACGCTCGTGCCCTACCGCGACGAACTGCGCGAGCGCTACGAGGCCTGGCTGAAAGAGCGCAACGCGCAGACCGCCTTCAGCGCCGAGCAGCGAGAATGGCTCGACCGCATGGCCGAGCACATCGCCACCAGTCTCGCCATCGAGCCGGCCGATTTCGAGACCGGCTGGTTCGGCCAGCATGGCAGCCTTGGGGAGGCCCACGCCTTGTTCGGCGACCAGCTCAAGCCATTGATTACAGAACTGAATACCAGGCTGGCCGCCTGAGCATTGACACCATGACCAGTACGATCATAATGGTCAGAATGATCAATAATTCCTACTCAGGAGCCGCCCCATGATCACCGAAACCACCGCCGTCGCCTTGCGCCAGAACCTCGGCGAAATGCTCA
>JANNTO010000291.1:0-2534 GCA_031403675.1 Gammaproteobacteria bacterium
CCGTAGCGGATTTTTCCGGCATGGGTTTTCGCGTTGAACAGCGCCATGATGTGGTCTGCGCGTTCATCGATCCAGGTCTCCGGCGACAGGTAGTTGCCGGTCGCCATGTCGAGCGCGTTCTGGAACGTCACGTCGTGCCAGGTTCCCGCCCGCGCGCATTCCGGCACGAAATCCGCGATGCGCTGTGCGGAAGTTCCCGGGAACTGCTGCTCGAGCCGCATCAATGCGACGCCCGCAAAGATCGACTTGGCCAGTGAATAGGACGGCAGGTCGAGCACCTCGCAGAAGGGGTAAGGCCCCTGACGAGTGTTGCAACCACCGGCGTAGTGCACGCCATCGATCACGAAGCCGTAGGCAGTCATGTCGCCTGGCGCGACCTCGTCGGGTGCACCAAATTCGCCCGGTCTGGCGTCCGGGTAGTCTGCGGCCAGTGCGGCAATCGGCTTCACCGGCAGGCGTGAGCGCAGCTCCTGCTGGTAGGCGCGGATGGCGCTGACAGCCTCGGGCGATTCGCGCGGTGTGTAATGCGCGTCGGCCAGTCCCCAGAGATCGAATTTGAAGTAGAGACAGGTTTCGCTGCTGATCTGGTAGGCCACCTGCGATACGACACGGTCCGCGCCGAACAGAAAGCTCAGCACACCGTGATGCAGGCAGTTCGCATTGCGTTCCTGCAGTGAGAACGGTATTGCGGCCCTTGCGAGACCCTGATCGCCGGACTCCTGCCAGACGCGCCCCGGTTCAAGCAGGTACTCCCAGTAATTGTTGTCGCCGGGCAGGGTGCCACGGCGCAACGGAATGAGTGCATCGCCCGACTGGACGAAATCGAAATCGAATCTCGGAAGCTGAAGCACCGGGCCGCCCGGCTCTGCGGCATAGCCATAGGTATCCCGCAGCACGCGCGATCCCGTGCGGTGTTGCTTGGCGGCGAAGGACAAGCGGCCAGCAAAGGATTGCTTCGCGGCAGCGGCATTGGCTGGTGGGCTGAAGGCACTCATGTCGACGGGCGCATCCAGCCGCCGGCTCTTCATCAGTGTTTCGTAGCCCAGGTACTGGCGCGGCGCGGGCTCGCTGGCTGCCGTGGCGATTGCTGCCGCGGCGAGCGTGAACAAGAGCAGTGCCGGCAGCGACCGCACGGTGGCTCAGCTTGTTTCGATGCCGGCGGCCTCGAGGCGCGCGCGCAGGGGCTCAAGTTGCCGCGCGTACTGACGCCACTTGCCGACTGACGTTGCGTAGATGGGCTGGCGCACCTGCAGGGCGCTCGCGGTCATCGAAGCTTGGGTGTTTTCATGAAAGCGCAGGCACTGGTCTTCCCATGGCAGCCCACAAAATGCGAGCAGGCGGCGCGACTCGACTGCGAGGTCCGAGACAAGTGCTTCGTAACGAAGCGTATGGATCGCGCTCGGCATGACCTCGTTCCAGTGCTGCATCAGGCGATGGTAGGCAATGTAGTACTGGCCCAGTTCGTCCAGGTCGTAGGAAAACGGATAGGCGTCCTTGAACAACTGCTTGTACACCGCATAGCAGGTGTCCATGGGATGGCGCTGCAGGTTGATGATTTTCGCCCGCGGCAGTGCCAGGTGGATCAGGCCCGCATAAAGGAAATTGAATGGCAGCTTGTCGATGAAGTACGGGCTGCCATCGCGCAGTGGTCGGGTGCCGGCGACATACGCCCCGCCGAGCGCGCGGAAATCGATGGCGGCGCTCGCCGCGACGAACTCAACCCGCGACGGACGCTTCTGGCCCGGTGCCTGACCGACCAGGCGGATCAACTCGAGCGAGAAGTTGTTCAGTTCACCTGCGGAGAAGACGCTCGAATGGCTGCTTAAAATGCGTTCGACCAGCGTCGTGCCGGTGCGCGGCATGCCGAGGACAAATATCGGATCCGGGCTCGGGAAACCCTCGATGCCCCGATCGAACATTCCGGCAGCGTAAACCTCGCAGATCTTCGTGATGATCTGCAGGTCGGTCTTGACGCTGTATTGCATGTGCCGGCGCTTGGTGTCCGCGCCCTGCTTCAGGCTCGCGAATGCGGCCTCGAAGTCGCCGATGTCTTCCTGCTCTTTCGCGAGTGCGTAGCAGAGTTGCGTGAGTCCGGCCGGGTCGCGGGTGCGCGCGATGACTTCCTTGAGTTGCGCGATGTGATTGCGTTCCCGGGTCTGAGTGCGCAGGTGCGCGCGCCCGTTGTAGGCCTCGTATTCCTGCGGCTTGAGTTCGATGGCCTTGTCGAAGCCGGCCTCGGCCCCGTCGACATCGCCGAAGTAGCGTTGCACAGCCGCCCGGTTGAAGTAGTGATCCGCGTTGCCGGCGTCCAGTTCGATCGCCTTCGTGTAGTGGGTCAGCGCGCCGGCGTTGTCTCCAAGCAGGTGCAGCAGCGACCCGAGCTGGCTGTGCAGCAGGGGATCGATGAAGGACTTGTCCTTGATGATGGCGGCGGCAGCGATGGCACCCGCGAGGTCGTTGGCCTCGAAGTGGCAGCGGGTCTTGTGCAGCTGGTACTTGTCAAGAAAGGAGAGCTGCAGCGCCCGATCGATCGC
>JANNTO010000292.1:0-1648 GCA_031403675.1 Gammaproteobacteria bacterium
CAGTTCTTCGGCGTGCCGCGCTCAGCGCCGCTGGTCGGCGGCCTGGTGCTGACCCTGATGACGCTGCCGACGATCATCATTGCGAGTCGCGCGGCAATCAAAGCCGTTCCACCCTCCATCCGCGAGGCTGCACTCGGCATGGGCGCGTCGCAGGTGCAGGTGGTCGCGCACCATGTGTTGCCACTCGCGATGCCGGGCATGCTGACCGGCGCCATCATCGGCATGGCGCGGGCGCTCGGAGAATCGGCGCCGCTGCTGATGATCGGAATGGTGGCCTTCATCGCGGATATTCCGGGCAGCCTGACCGATCCGGCGACGGCGCTACCGGTGCAGGTCTTCCTGTGGGCCGACAGTCCGGAGCGCGCATTTCTCGAGCGCACCTCGGGCGCTATCATCGTGCTGCTCGCTTTCCTGCTGGTGATGAATGCAGCGGCCGTGATCCTGCGGCAGAAATTCGAGCGGCGCTGGTAAGCGTCATGGATACCGGAGTACCTCGCATGGCAGTTGAATCGAAGACACCGAGCCGCAGCGCGGCACTTGCGACCGCAACGGCTGCGGCGCGAGGCAACGAGCCGACGGCGCGTCGCACGGTCGGCGAGGTGACCGTGCCAAATCCGGTGATGAGCTGCCGCCAGGTCGACGTGTACTACGGTGAGAAGCAGGCGATTCGCGACGTGAATCTCGATGTCGCGCACAACGAAGTCATCGCGATGATCGGGCCCTCGGGTTGCGGCAAGAGCACTTTGCTCCGCTGCCTGAACCGGCTGAACGACACGATTCCATCGGCGCGCGTCACCGGCATGATCACGCTGGACGGGCAGGATATCTATGAGAAGCGCCAGGACGTCGTGCAGTTGCGTGCCCGCGTCGGCATGGTGTTCCAGAAGCCGAATCCGTTTCCGAAGTCCGTCTACGAGAACGTGGCCTATGGTCCGCGCATCCACGGCCTGGCCGCGGATCGCACCGAACTCGACGAGATCGTGCAGACCAGCCTGCAGCGCGCCGGGCTCTGGGATGAGGTCAAGGAACGCCTGGACGATGCCGGAACGTCGCTGTCCGGCGGCCAGCAGCAGCGGCTCTGTATTGCGCGGACCATTGCAGTGGGTCCGGAAGTCATACTGATGGACGAGCCGTGCTCGGCGCTCGACCCGATTGCGACCGCGAGGATCGAGGACCTGATCGACGAGCTGCGTCAGAACTACGCGATCTGCATCGTCACGCACTCGATGCAGCAGGCAGCGCGCGTGTCGCAGCGCACGGCGTACTTTCACCTCGGGGATCTCATCGAGGTCGGGCCCACCGACCTGATCTTCACGAATCCTCGGCATCGACTCACCGAGGACTACATCACGGGGCGGTTCGGTTGATGCCGCGCCCTGGCGCTTGCGCGGCGCCGGGGTCTTCGCTCGTTCGCTCCGCCGGAACTTTAGTCGCTCACTCGCGAAGACCCCGTCACCGCGTCCGCGCCGGGCGTGGCGACGCCGGTCGCGCGGTCATGGCGACCGGGACCCTGCGAGCGAGCGACTAAAGTTCCGGTCGACGGGCTGACCGCAGTCAGAACAGGTCGGCATTTCTTCGTCCCGATGCAGAACCACGCAGCCGGGGACCGCGGGGTCAGGATCGCCACACACCTCGCAGCGTTCGATCT
>JANNTO010000293.1:0-6163 GCA_031403675.1 Gammaproteobacteria bacterium
ACGTTCTTGTTCACCAGCGAGTCGATGATCGGCTGCGCTTCTTTCAGCGCTGCGGTGGCATCGGCCTTCTTGCCGGAGGAGAGGGCGTCGTTGACCTTGCGCAACGCGGAGCGCATGCGCGAGCGCAGCGCGACGTTGCGCGTGCGATTGGTTTCAGCTCGACGCGCGGCTTTTTCAGCCGACTTTGTATTCGCCACGAAGAATCTCCGAAACCTGAGGTCGTTTTGAGGGCGCGTAGTGTGCTGACGCACCCCCACCTTGTCAACGCTCGCCCCCGATAACGGACACGAGTCCGGTATAGTGCGCCCGGTGTCGCGGTTTTCCCTTATTTTCCGAGTGGTTGCGCTTTGAGCGGCAGGATCTTCAAGAGCACGATGGTGACTGGCGTGGCGACACTCGTGTCGCGCGTGACGGGCCTCGTCCGGGAGATCGCGTACGCCGTCATGTTCGGCGCCAGCGGCTTCATGGACGCGTGGCTCGTCGCGTTCAAGATCCCGAACTTCCTGCGGCGGCTGACCGCCGAGGGCGCTTTTTCACAGGCCTTCGTGCCGGTCATCACCGAGTATCGCGTGCGCCGCGAACATGCCGAGGTGCGCGAGCTCGTCGCCGGCGTCTCCGGCGTCTTCGGGGCACTGCTGTTCGTGATTACTGTTATCGGTGTCGTTGCGGCCCCCGCACTTGCATTCCTGTTTGCGCCAGGGTTTCGCGACGATGCGAGCCAGTTCGACGCCACGGTCGAGATGCTGCGCTTCACGTTTCCCTACCTGTTCTTCATCTCGCTGGTCGCCCTCGGCAGCGGAATACTGAACAGCTATGGCCGTTTCGGCGTGCCGGCCTTCAACCAGATCCTGCTGAATGTCGTGATGATTATTGCGGCCGGCGTCGTGGCGCCGCATTTCTCGAAGCCGGGACTGGTACTCGCAATCGGCGTGTTCGTTGCGGGCCTGGTGCAACTGATCGCGCAGTTTCCGGCGCTGCACAAGCTGAAACTCCTGCCGCGTCCACGCTGGGACCGCACGCACGAAGGAGTACGCCGCATCGCGCGCCTGATGCTGCCCGGAATATTCGGATCGTCGGTCGCGCAGGTATCGCTCCTGCTCGACACCTTGATCGCTTCGTTCCTGATGGTCGGCAGCATCACCTGGATGTATGCCGCGGATCGGCTGGTCGAGTTCCCGATGGGCGTGTTCTCGATCGCGCTTGCGACCGTGATCCTACCGGGCCTGTCGTCGCATCACGCCGGCGAATCGCGGGAGAAATTCACGGCGACGCTCGATTGGGCGCTGCGCTTGACGACCGTCGTCGCAACGCCGGCAGCGGTCGGCTTGCTGATGCTCTCCGGACCGATGGTTGCGACCTTGTTCGGCTACCGGGCCTTCGGCGCGCGTGACGTATTGATGTGCAGCTACGCGTTGATGGCTTATTCGGTGGGCCTGATGGGTTTTTCCATGGTGAAGGTGCTGGCACCCGGATACTTTGCACGGCAGGACACGAAGACGCCGGTCAAGGTCGGCTTGATCGCGTTGTCGATCAACATGGGTTTCAATCTGGCGGTCGTCGTGCCGGCGTACCTGAATGGTTTTCCGGCGCCACATGCGCTCCTGGCGCTTTCGACTGGCCTGTCCGCCATCATCAACGCAGCATTGTTGTACCGCGGGCTGCGCCGCCAGGGCGTCTATAGCCCGTCGCCACAATGGCGAAAGCTGGTGCCGCAGGTCGCATCGGCCTGCGCCGCAATGGCTGGATTCCTGTGGTGGATTTCCGGCGACTGGGCTGCATGGATGGAGCTGCGGGCCACGGAGCGGGGCATCCAGCTCGCGCTGAATGTCGTGGGCGGCGCAGGAGTCTATTTCCTGGTGCTTTGGCTCACAGGCCTGCGCCCGCGCCACCTGAAATCACTATAATTTCGATGCTGATCATTCGCGGTTACAGGCCCTGCCAGAACGCGGACCGCGGATGCGTCGTCGCGATCGGCAATTTCGACGGGATGCATCTCGGACATCAGGCGATCCTGGCCGTGTTGCAAGAACGCGGCCGCGAGCGGCAGTTACCTGCGGCGGTGCTGTGCTTCGAGCCGCATCCGCGCGAGTACTTCGCGCCGGCAACAGCGCCGGCCCGATTGATGCGGTTGCGGGACAAGGCGGCGTGGCTGGCGGCCAGTGGAATTGCAGAACTTCGGGTGTTGCGGTTTGGTGCCGGGCTCGGTAACTGGGATGCCGGTACATTCATCGAGCATGTGCTGGTAGAGGCACTGGGAGCGAAGCAGGTGGTGATCGGCGAAGGATTCCGGTTCGGGCGCAGGCGCAGCGGCGACGTTGCCGAGTTGCGTCGCCAGGGCGCGGCGCGGGGCTTCGCCGTGGATGAAGTCACCCCGCGCCTGATTGCCGGCAGCCGTGCCAGTTCGACCCGCGTGCGCAGCGCGCTCGCCGCCGGACGGCTGGATGAAGCGAGAGCACTGCTCGGACGCGACTACCGGATCAGCGGGCGCGTGATCGCCGGCGAGCGGCTCGGGCGCCGCCTCGGCTTTCCGACCGCCAACCTGCGGTTGCATCGGCGGGTGTCGCCGCTGTCGGGCGTCTTCGCGGTGCGGGTTTCGGGTGCCGGCTTCATGGCGCATCCGGGCGTTGCCTCGATTGGCACACGACCGACAGTCGGTGGCAAGGAGTGGCTGCTCGAGGCGCATTTGTTTGACTACAGTGGCGAGTTGTATCGGCAGCGGCTCGAGGTCGATTTCGTCGCGCGCCTGCGCGATGAGATCCAGTACCCTGATCTCGCAGCGCTGACTGCACAGATGCACGACGACGCGCGCGCGGCGCGCAGATTGCTGGATGCCTGAAGGACCGCACGTGGACTACAAGCAGACGATCAACCTGCCGAGCACCGAGTTTCCGATGAAAGCGGATCTCGCGCGCCGCGAACCGGACCTGGTCGCGGCCTGGCTGCGTGACGACATTTATACGAAGCTCCGCAGCCGCGCCGCCGGCCGGCCGAAATTCGTGCTGCTGGACGGCCCGCCGTATGCCAATGGGGTCATCCATATTGGCCACGCGGTCAACAAGATCCTGAAGGACATCATCGTCAAGTCGCGGATGCTCGACGGCTATGACTCGCCTTACGTGCCGGGCTGGGACTGCCACGGCCTGCCGATCGAGCAGCAGGTCGAGAAGAAACACGGGCGGGTCGGTCAGAAACTCGACGCCGATGCGTTCCGCAAGGCCTGCCGCGAGTTCGCAGCGACCCAGGTCGAGGCCCAGCGCGTGGACTTCCAGCGGCTCGGCGTTATCGGCGACTGGAATAATCCGTACCTGACCATGGCCTCGCAGTACGAGGCCGAGCAGTTGCGCGCATTCGCCGCAATCATCCGCCGCGGCCATCTGGTGCGCGGTTTCAAGCCGGTGCACTGGTGCCTGGACTGCCGATCCTCACTTGCCGAAGCCGAGGTCGAGTATGAGGAGCGCGACTCCCCGGCAGTCGACGTGCGGTTTGCGATCGTCGATGCGAAGGATGCGGCGCGACGTTTTCACCTGTCGGGCGACGATCTCATGACTGCATCGGTCGCGATCTGGACCACGACGCCGTGGACACTGCCCGCCAACCAGGCGGTCTGCCTGCATCCGCTGTTCGACTACGTATTGGTCGAATTCAATCGCGCCGAAGGTCCGGAGCGCCTGATCGTCGCTGAAGGCTTGCTGGACTCGGTCGCAACCCGCATCGGCGCGCGCGACCGGCGCGTGCTCGGCAAGGCATCGGGTGAGTCGCTCGAAGGCCTGCGGCTCGAGCATCCTTTCTATGAGCGCGAAGTGCCCGTGGTCCTCGGCGATCACGTCACACTCGAAACCGGCACCGGCGCAGTGCATACCGCGCCGGGCCATGGCGCAGACGACTACGAAATGGGCCGGCGTTTCGGCCTGCCGATCGACAATCCGGTCGGCCCGGACGGCCGCTTCGTCGCCGGCACGCCGATGTTCGAAGGGATTTCGGTGTTCGACGCGAACCCGAAGATCGTCGAGACGTTGCAACAGGTTGGACGCCTGATCCACCACGAGTCCTACCGCCACAGCTATCCGCATTGCTGGCGCCACAAGACGCCGGTGATCTTCCGCGCGACGCCGCAATGGTTCCTGAGCATGGAGAAACAGCATCTGCGGCGCGACGCGCTCACGGCGATCAAGAGCGTGCGTTGGGTGCCGGGCTGGGGCGAGCAGCGCATCACCAGCATGATCGAGACCCGACCGGACTGGTGCATCTCGCGCCAGCGCGCCTGGGGCGTGCCGCTGGCGATGTTCGTGCACCGGGAAACCAACGAGCCGCACCCGCAGACGCCCGAACTGCTGGAACGCGTGGCCGACCTGGTGGCGGAGGGCGGCATCGAGGCCTGGTTCGCATTGCATCCGCGCCACCTGCTCGGCGACGAGGCACTAATTTACGAAAAATGCGACGACGTGATGGACGTGTGGCTCGATTCCGGTGTCGTGCACCACTGCCTGCCGGCATTGCGACCCGAGGTCATCCCGTTTCCGGTCGACGTCTACCTCGAGGGCTCGGACCAGCATCGCGGCTGGTTCCACAGTTCGTTGCTGGCATCGGTCGCCGGCCGGGGCGTCGCGCCTTATCGCCAGGTGATCACGCACGGATTTACCGTCGACGACAAGGGCCGCAAGATGTCGAAGTCGCTCGGCAATGTCGTTGCCCCACAGAAAGTGATGCAGTCGCTCGGCGCCGACGTCCTGCGGCTCTGGGTGGCGGCGACCGATTACAGCTCTGAGATGAATGTCTCCGACGAAATCCTGAAGCGCATGTCGGATAGCTACCGGCGCATGCGCAACACTGTGCGTTTTCTGCTCGGCAATCTGTCCGGCTTCGATCCGGCACGCGACGCCGTGCCGGCGGCGGCACTCCTCGAAATCGACCGCTGGGCGCTAGCGCGCGCCAATCAATTGCAGAAAGAAGTCATCGAGGCCTATCGCAACTACGACTTCCACCTGATCTACCAGAAGGTGCACGGCTTCTGCGTGATCGAACTGGGTTCGTTCTGGCTCGACATCCTGAAAGACCGGCTCTACACGATGCCGGCGGCGAGCAGTGCGCGGCGCTCCGCACAGACCGCCATGTATCACATCGCCGAAGCGATGGTGCGCTGGCTCGCGCCGATTCTGTCGTTCACCGCCGAGGAAATCTGGAAATTCCTGCCGGGTCCGCGCGATGAATCAGTCCTGTTCGCGACCTGGTGGCCGCTGCCGGAGGTGCCGGCAACAAGCGCGGTGGACTGGGAAGCCGTGATCGCACTCAAGACCGATGTGGCGCGCGAACTCGAGCGGTTGCGCACCGCAGGCGAACTCGGTGCGCCGCTCGAGGCCGCAGTGGACGTGTTTCTCGATGAGGCGCAGCATCGCCGCATGGCGGCCATTGGCGACGAGCTGCGCTTCGTGCTGATCACCTCGCTGGCGCGGCTGCGACCCGCGTCCGAGCGGCCGGCAACCGCGGTTGCCGCGGAATCCGTGGCAAAGATTGGCGCCTGGATCGCCGTCAGTGTGGAGCAGGCGCCGAAATGCGCGCGCTGCTGGCACCGGCGTCTGGATGTTGGCAGCGATACGCGGCATCCGGAGATCTGTGGCCGCTGCGTCGATAATCTCGATGGCCCCGGCGAAACAAGGCGCTTCGCATGACCGACAGCATTTTTCCGCAGCGGACCGCGCTCGTGTGGCTGTGGCTGTCGGCGCTCATTGTCGCGCTCGACCAGCTCACCAAGTGGTACGTCGTCAACAGCTTTGCGTTGTTCGAAATCCTGCCGATGGGCCCGTTCCTCGACCTCACGCGCTTGCACAACGAAGGCGCCGCATTCGGCCTGCTGGCCCAGGCCGGTGGCTGGCAACGCTGGTTCTTCCTGGCGCTCGCCGGTGTTATCGGCATTGCGATTGTCTGGTGGCTCTACGCGCTGCCGGCGCGCGGGCATCCCTGGTTGTCGATCGGACTGGCAGCGATCCTTGGTGGCGCGGTCGGTAATGCCTACGACCGGTTCGAGGCAGGCCATGTGGTGGACTTCCTGCACTTCCATTGGGGCGGAGCGTATTTCCCGGCCTTCAATGTCGCCGACATCGCGATCACGACCGGCGCCATCATGCTGGTCATCGATGCGTTGATGCAAACGCGGCGCATCAAAACA
>JANNTO010000294.1:0-5498 GCA_031403675.1 Gammaproteobacteria bacterium
GACGAGCGCTCCGCCCCCGGTGAACGCCATGGCGGAACTCACGCGCCAGAACATGGAAATGTGGAATCGCATGCAGGAAGGCATGCTGGCCATGCTGGTCCCGCCGCGCAAACCGCGCGCCGCCGGTGATCCCGGCGACCCCCCGGAATCCGACGAGACCACCGCCGCTTGAGAGGGGACGCATCCCCTTTCGGCGCCGCCCCGCGCAAAGGTCGATCCCAAAACGAAAGGGGATGCGTCCCCTCTTAAAGGGATGCGTCCCCTTTTATGTCGCAGCCGCGACCGCGGCCGCGACTTCGCGGTGCATCGCTCGATCGAGTGGATCAGGCACGAGATCGTGGCCCGCCGCCAGTTCGGCGATCCTCCGCGCGGCGGCCAGCAGCATCGGATCGGTGAAACTGGCCGCGCGCGCGGCAAGCGCTCCCTTGAACAGGCCCGGAAAACCCAGCACGTTGTTGATCCCCTTGCCATCCGCTGCGATCGCGGCACCGTGCTGCAATGCGACCATGGGCTCGATTTCCGGGTCCGGATTCGAGAGCGCCATGATGATCTGGCCTTTTCGCACCATCCCCGGCTTGATCAGCCCGCGCACGCCGGTCGTGGCGACAACGATGTCGCATGCCCGCATGACCTCCGCGAGCGTGGTCGGCTGACCGCCCATCGCGGCGAACCGCTGCAGCGCGCCGTCATTGAGATCAGTGCCGAATACACGTTTCACGCCCGCGCACATCAGCAGGCGAACGATGCCGATCCCGGCGGCACCGAGCCCGACCTGGCCAATCACGCAAGCGCCGAGGTCGCGACCGGCGCGGCGCGTGGCGTTCAGTATGGCTGCCAGCACGACGACTGCGGTACCGTGCTGGTCATCGTGCAGCACCGGTATCCTGAGGCGCGCGCGCAGTCCGGCTTCAATCTCGAAGCAGGCGGGTGCGGCAAAGTCCTCAAGCTGTATCGCTCCGAATCCACTGGCAATCGCGCCGATGTGATCGACACATCGACCCGGGTCGGTCTCATCGAGCAGGATCGGCACGGCGTTGATTTCCACCAGCGCCGCAAATAGCGCCGCCTTGCCTTCCATGACCGGGAGTCCCGCCAGCGCGCCGATATTGCCAAGGCCAAGCACAGCGGTGCCGTTCGTTACGATCGCGACGGTGTTGCCAAGACTCGTGTATTCCCGGGCCTGATCGGGGTCCTTCTGGATCGCGAGGCAGACGCGGGCAACGCCCGGAGTATAGACATCGCGCAAAATCTGCTGGGTCGTGATCGCGATCGCGGAAACCGTGCGGATCTTGCCACCGCGATGGCGGTCGAAAACGCGATCCGACTTGCCGACGAAACGCGCATTTGGCAGGGCATCGATGCGCGAATAGAGACTGCGGTCCGTCTCTTCGTCCATCTCCAGCGTGATTTCCCAAAGCGTGCGTCCCTGCTCGCGCCGGATCGCCTGCAGGTGATCGATGGTCAGGCCGACGTCGGCGATGACCTGCAATACCTTCGCCAGGCTGCCGGGCTGATGCACGGTTTCGATCATCAGGATCTCAGGAATCTTCACCGCGGCGCCCCCGGGTTGGCTGTCGATGCGTCCGCGGCATGGTAATGAATCGGCCCTGATCAGTGGTACCCTTATGGGCTTGCAGCACTGGTACCGGCTGCCGAACCGAGGTCTTTCCCGGGGGAATCGCGATCATGACCAAATTGAACAGTTTTGCGCTGGCGGCAATCGCCGTCGTGACCCTGGGCTTGGCCGCCTGCGCCAGCCAGAAGGAACCGGCGGAACAGGCGCTGGCTGCGATCGAGAAGACGCTGACGGATTCAGGCGCCCAGCTGCAGAAATACCTGCCCGAGCGCTACCAGGAGATCAATGCCCGGATCACGGCCTTGCGTGACGCCATGACGCAGGAAAACTTCGGCACAGTGGTCACCGACGCCGCGGACGTCACGAATGAACTGCGCCGCGCGGTTGCCGACGCAATGATTGAGCGCGCCAAGACCCGTGCGTCGATGGAGACCGAATGGACCGCGCTGATCGAGTCGATGCCGGCGATGATCGCCGCGGTCGACAAGAAGCTCGCCGTTCAGGGCAGCCGCCCGCCAAAGGGCATGGACAAAGACGCATGGAAGTCACTGGTTGAGTCCTACGACACGGCCCGCGAGTCCTGGGGCAAGGCCGCTGCGGAAATGACCTCGGCAAATTTCGAGGAAACAGTGCTGACCGGCCGCGACGCCAGTGCGAAGATCGCGGGCATCATGGCAACACTGGGTCTCAAGGCCTCGTGAGGAGAACACCGTGAACCGACTGACACGCATTGCCGCGCTCGCAGTCCTGCTTGCCACCGCGACCGCCTGCTCGCAGAAGGATCCGGCACAGGAAGCAATCACTGCCGCCGAGAGCGCGCTGGCAGCCGTCTATGAAGACGCGCAAAAATACCTGCCGGAACGCTATGCCGAGGTCAAGTCGGAACTCGAAGACGCCCGGGCTGCATTCAACGAAGAGCGCTTCGCGGATGCCATCGCCGCGGTCAAGGACGTGCCCGCGCATGCCGAAGAGCTTGCCAAGGAAGTCGTCACAGCCAAGCAGAAGCGCCTCTCTGAACTTAATTCGGACTGGGCGCGACTCTCTGGCAGCCTGCCGGGTCTGGTCGCGGGCATCGGCAATCGACTCAGCGAACTCGGCAAGATGCGTCGTCTGCCAAAGGGCATGGACAAGCAACTGCTCGACGAGGCGAATGCTGCCTACGGCAGCGCGCAATCGGCCTGGGACGAGGCCGGCGCCGCCTTTGCCGCCGGCGATTTCGAGGGCGCGGTCGGCAAGGCACGCGCCGTCGAGGTCATGGCCCAGGATCTCGTCGCCCGCCTCGGCATGCAGACCGGTTAATGTCCGCGAGGCTGGACGCGCTCGACCTCTACGACATCCGTGCGTCCCTCAGCGACGAGGAACGCATGGTGCAGGACTCGGTTGCGCGCCTGGTCAACGAGCGGGTGCTGCCGGTCATCCAGAAGCACTTCGAGGAACACACGTTCCCGCATGATCTCGTTCCGGAAATAGCCGCACTGGGCCTGCTCGGCAGTTCCCTGACCGGCTACGGCTGCGCCGGCATGAATGCCGTCTCTTACGGCCTGATCTGCCAGGAACTCGAACGCGGAGACTCCGGGATACGGAGTTTCGTGTAGGTGCAATCGAGCCTGTGCATGTATCCGATCCATGCCTATGGCAGCGATGCGCAGAAGGATAAATACCTGCCGCGCATGGCGACCGGCGAGCTGATCGGCTGCTTCGGTCTCACCGAACCGCATGGCGGTTCCGATCCTTCGAACATGAAGACCCATGCGAAACGTCGCGGCCGTGACTGGGTGCTGAATGGCGCCAAGATGTGGATCACGAACGCACCGATCGCTGACCTCGCAGTGATCTGGGCGCAGACCGAGGACGGAATCCGCGGCTTCCTGATCGAGAAAGGTACCCGTGGTTTCACCACCGCGGAGATCGAGCGGAAGTTCTCGCTGCGCGCTTCTTCGACCGGCGCACTGTTCCTGGAAGACGTCGTCATACCGGAGGAAAACGTTCTACCGGGCAGCACGATCGGCTTGAAGGCGCCACTGTCCTGCCTGACGCAGGCGCGCTTCGGCATCACCTGGGGTGTGATCGGCGCGGCGCAGGCCTGTCTCGGGCAGCTCCTCGATTACACCCAGACGCGCATTCTTTTTGGCCGGCCGCTTGCTGCGAACCAGGCGATCCAGATCCGCCTCGCTGCGATGGCGCGCGGCATTACCACTGCGCAACTCCTTTCACTACAGCTCGGCAGGCTCAAGGATGCCGGGCGCATGCACCCGTCGCAGGTATCGCTCGCCAAGTGGAACAATTGCCGCATGGCGCTCGACGTTGCGCGCGATGCGCGCGACATGCTGGGCGGTTCGGGAATCAGTGCCGAGTACGTGCCGATCCGGCATGCACTCAACCTCGAGAGCGTGATCACCTACGAGGGCACCGAAACCATCCATCAGCTCACGATCGGTCGCGAGCTCACGGGCATCAACGCGTTCTAGGCGGATTCGCGCGGAGGCACCATGCAGAAAACCGCGGCATGGCTCGCCCGTCATGCGCTTGAGCAGCTCGGCATCCGCCACACCTTCGGCATTCCCGGTGTCCACAACACCGAGCTCTACGACGAGATCGCGGCATCGGCCTCGATCACGCCGGTCCTCGTTGCGCATGAGGGCGGCGGCGCATTCATGGCAGATGCAATCAGCCGCACCGGCGCCGGGGTCGGCGCGCTCCTGATCGTCCCGGCTGCTGGCGTGACCCATGCCGCGAGCGGCATTGGTGAGGCCTTTCTTGACGGCATACCGATGCTGGTGATCTGCGGCGGTATCCGCCGCGATCTCGGACGCGCCTACCAGCTACATGACATGGACCAGCACGCACTGCTCGCGCCCATCACCAAGGGCCGTTGGCGCGTCGATCGACATGCCGATGTCGTGCCGGTGATCTATGAGGCTTTCAGGATCGCGACACAGGGTGAACCGGGTCCGGTGTTCGTCGAGATTCCCGTCAATCTTCAGTTGATGCCCGGCGACGCGGGAGAAATCCCGGATTACGTTGCAGCGCTCGCGGCCGGTCACCACGCAACTGCGGCTGAGCTCGCGCGGGCAGCCAGTCTGTTGCGCGCTGCCGAGCGGCCTGGAATCTTCTGCGGCTGGGGCGCGGTCGACGCATCTACCGAGTTGCGGGCCATCGCAACAGCGCTGGGCGCGCCGGTCGCCACGACGCTGCAGGGACTGTCGACTTTTCCGGCGAATCATCCGCTGCACGCCGGCTTCGCACTCGGCCCCGCGGCCGTGCCCGCGTCCGAGAACGCATTTCGCGATTGCGATTGCCTGCTCGCAGTCGGGACGCGCTTTGCCGAAATACCGACTGGCAGTTACGGCTATACGCCGCCCACCAACCTGATCCACGTGGACATCAACCCACGCGTGTTCAATGCGAATTATCCCGCTGCAGTCGCACTCGAGGGCGACGCGCGCGCCGTGCTGACCGCCTTGTCCTCAGCGCTCGGCATTGTGCCGGCCGGGGCCGCCCGTGCGGAGCGCGTGGCCGCACGCATCGCCGACGACAAGCGTGCGTATCGTGACCAGTGGCTGTCCCATGATTCGAAGGGCCGCGTCAATCCGCAGCGGTTCTTCGATGCGCTGCGCCGCCGCCTCCCAGACGACGGCATTGTGGTCGCCGACGACGGCAATCACACGTTCCTGGTGGCCGAACTGCTGCCGATCCACGCGCCGCGCACCTTCTTCTCACCCTCGGACTTCAATTCGATGGGCTACTGCATACCGGCGGTGATCGGCGCCAAGCTGGCGCGGCCTGATCGCACGGTCGTCGGCATCGTCGGCGACGGCGCGGTGCGGATGACCGGACTCGAGATGGCGACAGCGGTCGCGCAGAAGACTGGCGTGGTCTGGTTCGTATTCAACGATGGCGAACTGGCCCAGATCGCGCAGGC
>JANNTO010000295.1:0-1640 GCA_031403675.1 Gammaproteobacteria bacterium
TCTATCGGGTCAGCACGGTCGTGGTGCAGGTGCCGCCGCTGCGCGCGCGTCGCGGCGACATCCCGATGCTCGTCGACCACTTCGCGTCGACGCTGCGCCGGCACCGGCCGCTGCGGTTCTCTCCGGAGACCCTCGAGCGGCTCGTGCAGTACATGAAGCGGAAGCCCGGGGTGTGGTTCGCAACCCACGAGCAGATCGCCAATCACGTCAAGCCCCTGATAAAGCCCTAGGACCTTGGGACCTGGGGTCTTGGGGTCTCATCGCCACTGAGTAGTAGATCCCGTTGAACAGGAACTTGAACGTCCCGTGAGGCTGCGCCCCTTTTGAGCTGCTGGTAGGTGGCGAGCTGGTAGTCCTGCGAGGCAGTTAGCGTGGCCGTGCGGCCTCGAATACCGCGCCGATGCGGTCAAACGTGCCCGCAGCATCGGCGAACTTGGCGTTCGCCTCATCCACGCATCCTTTGTCGTGCAGGATGCGGGCGGCCGTTCGCTGCGCAAAACCGACCGCGTACCAGTACTCGCATGCTGTTGCGACGCGAAGCCCGCGTTCGACACAGGCCTCGGCTTCCGACACGCGGCCCGCACGCCGCAGGGCCTCGGCGGCAAACGCTGCCGCCAGTGCCTGCCACTGAGGGAACCCAAAGCCCTCCAGCTCGGCGACGGTAGGTTGCAGCCGTTCGAGGGCATCGAGATGTTCGCCATGCTCGAGGAGCGCGTAGCCAAGAATCATGGACGCGTAGGCTCGGCTCACACGATCGGGCGCCTGCTCCAGCGCCCGGCGGCAGACGTCGATCGCCTCGGCGCTGCGGCCGCGCGACGCTTCCACCCAACCGACCGTGAAGCCGGCGTAGGTCTGCAGGCGGGGGTCGCCGATCTCTTGGCCGACCTCCTTGGCGCGCGCCGCCTCCTCGAGTGCGGCATCGAACCGGCCGGTCAGCAGGTGATTCATGGCCAGGTAGAAGTGCGTCATCCCCAGCCACCAGCGCTGATCGCCCCGGCCTTTCAACAACTTGATCGCCTTCGTGCCGTGCGCGATGCCGTCTTTGGTCTGCCCCGACCAGTGCCCCTCGAGCGCGAGCAGGCCATGGGCCTTGCCGAGCGTCGCCTGGTCGCCCGCCTGGGTGGCCGACGCGATCGCGCGCTCCGCGCTGGCGGCCGCGCGGCGCTGGTCGCCGAGGCGGCTGTACATGTGTGCGAGCCAGAACGAGTAGGCGCCGCCGACCGCGGCATCGTTGAGCCGCGCCAGCCTGGCTTCATGCGGAAGAAGCACGTCGACGCTCTCGCGGAAGCGGCCCAGAAAATACAGGGAATGGGCATGGCGAAGGGCGACGTCCAGCATACGCCGGTCACGTTCGTCGCCTTCGGGCATGCGTTGCAGACGCCGGGCCGCGAGATCGAGGTGAAGGATCGCCTCCGCGTTCGCATACACGCGGGCCGCGCGTTCCGCCGCCCGCAGCAGCCAGGTCACCGATTCGTCGATCAGATCCGTGCGCGCATAGTGATAGGCGAGCGTCGCCGTCATCTCGTCGAGACGGTCGCCGTATAACTCCTCGAGCGCCCGCGCCGTTTGCAGGTGGAGCTCGCGCCGGCTGCGAGACAACAGGCTGTCGTAGGCCACGTCCTGGGTCAGCGCATGCTTGA
>JANNTO010000296.1:0-2423 GCA_031403675.1 Gammaproteobacteria bacterium
GGACGTGCCGGTCCACGACCTGTACGTCTGGGGGCCTTCGTTCATCTTCGGCGGCGTGTGCACGTTTCTTTACCTGCGGCGGGAAGCGGAATAGTCAGCCCTCGCTTCGCCGACTGCTCGCCTTACCGAACCATTGATTCAGCCGTGACCGGGGTCGGCTGCCAACGCTCGAGGGCCGCTCTTAGCGAAGAAGCGCTCACGGGCTTGCTGATGTAATCGTCCATGCCCGCAGCGATGCAGCGCTCGCGATCGCCCTGCATGGCATTCGCCGTCATGGCGACGATCCGCACCGGCACGGGCCAAGAACAGGTTTGGTCGCCGGCACGTTCACTAGCGCGAATCACCCGCGTGGCCTCGAAGCCATCCATCTCCGGCATCTGCCAGTCCATGAAAATGACGTCGTAGGGAATGCGCCTCAATGCCTCCAGCACTTCGAGGCCGTTGGCCACGACGTCGGCCGTGCAGCCGAACTTTTTCAACTGCCCGAGGGCGACTTTCTGATTCACGACGTTGTCCTCCGCGATGAGGATGCGAAATCCTGGCAAATCCTGAGGCGGCACCACTGCCGCGACCCCTGAGTCGGTCAACGCAATGGATTCTGCGCTCGTCGCGCAGGGCACATCGACAGCGGGTACCGGGATGTTCGCCGGTTTCTCCAACCTCGCGGTAAACCAGAATGTCGCGCCTTTGCCGGGCACGCTGTACACGCCGATCTCACCCTCGAACAACGCGACCAGTTGCCGCGCGATGGCCAGGCCCAGGCCGGTGCCGCCGAATTTTCGCGTGGTGGAACTGTCGGCCTGCTCGAAGGCAGTGAACATCCGGGCCTGCGCTTCGGGCGCGATGCCAATGCCGGTGTCGACGACACTGAACCGCAGGACCGCGTGGGTTTCCGTTTCGCTCTCGGGCACCACCTGGACGACGACCTCGCCACGCTCGGTGAACTTGATCGCATTACCGACGAGGTTGAGCAGGATCTGGCGCAACCTTCCCGGATCGCCGAGCAAGCGCCGGGGGACCTCCGCCGCGACCCTACCGACCAAACCGAGGCCCTTGCTCCGGGCCTGCTCCGCGACCTTTTCGAGCGTGCTCTCGACCGTTTCGCGCAAGTCGAGATCGAGGATTTCGAAAGTGAGTTTGCCCGCTTCGACTTTCGAGAAGTCGAGGATGTCGTTGATGATGGTGAGCAGCGAATCTGCGCTGTTGCGCACGATCGTCGCGTACTCGCGCTGCGTCGCATCGAGGCTGGTGTCGAGCAACAGACCGGTCATGCCGATGACGCCATTCATCGGCGTGCGGATTTCGTGGCTCATGTTGGCGAGGAACACGCCCTTGGCGCGGACCGCATCCTCGGCGATCCGACGCGCGGCGTCCGCCTGCCGGGACGATTCGCGCAAATCCCGGTTCACCTTCTCGAGTTCCAATTCGGAATGCTTTCGCTCCGTGATGTCGCGGAACGCCCAGATCCGGCCGTAACGCTTGCCATCCCGGCCGACGACGGGAGCGGAGTAACGATCGAGCACCGTGCCGTCCACGAGTTCGATCTCATCCTGGCTGGATTCCTCCGGATGGGTGCAAAGATGGCGGACCTTCGCTGCATACTTCGCTGGATCCCGGGTGCGGCCGACGACAAACGCGACCTGTCCGCGCTCATCAATCTCCGCGGCGATGTCGGCCGGAATCTTCAGCAGATCCACCAATCGTTGGTTCTGGATGATCTTCTTCCCGTCGCTGTCCACGACCAGGATGCCGTCGATCGCCGAGTTGAGCTGGGCTTCGAGCAGGGCGGTTTTCGTGCGCAGGTCGACCTCCACTTGTTTGCGTTCGACGACCTCGACCTGCAACTGGCGCGTGCGATCGTCGACCCGTTTCTCCAGCTCATCGTGCGCTTTTTGCAGGTCGGCTTCGCGCGCCTGGATCTGCGCGAGCATCTCGTTGAAGCCATCGACCAGCCGGCCCAGTTCGTCATGCCCGCGCTTCACTGCGCGAACCGTGTAGTCGCGCCCCGAGGCAACCTGACTTGCGACGGCCGCAAGTTCGGAAACCGGACCGGAGATGAGGCGATGCAGCCGCGAGCCGATCAGGTAAGCGGCGAGTGTCGCCGCGAGCATGACCGCGCCAAACATTCCCGCGTAGCGTTTCCAGCGTTCGCGCAATTCCAGTGAGTCCGACTGCAGGTAGATCGTCCCTACGATATCGCCCGCGAGTTCGATCGGTCGGTAGAGGTCCAGCGCATCAGCGCCGAACGATTCCCCCGCCGGGGCCGGAGGCGGCAAAGCCCGCGCGATCGCATCGTCGCGCCGATAGGTCGCGAAAGGCTGCCCATCGGCGGCGTAGATGCACGCCACCGTGATGCGCGGCTGGGCCGCCAGACCCTGGAGCGTTTGCTCCGCCGAGCCCGGATCGCTGTAGGAGAGTGCGGC
>JANNTO010000297.1:0-3375 GCA_031403675.1 Gammaproteobacteria bacterium
GAGATGTCCCTTTTGAAGGGAAGCGTCCCCTCTAATCCGGTGGCGGCTCCAGCACCGGCCCTTCCTCGCAGATGAACTCGACCGTGTGATAGGACTGCGGCTCGGGCACGCGGCCGAGACCGATGACGCCCTTGCCCTTCAACGGAATGGCGTCGCGACGCACGAACGCATCATCGCCGTTCTGACCCTGGACGAACGAACCATTAGTGCTCTGGTCCACGAGCATAAAGCGGTTCTTGCCCGCTTCGATCCGTGCATGCAGCCGCGATACCAGGTTGCCCTTGATCACCAGGTCGTTTTCCTGTCCGCGGCCGAGAGTCGCGTAGGTGCGCTCGCGATGATCGAGGACCAGCTCTGTTCCGAGGTACTGCAAGCGAATCCGGAATTCCTTGTGCAAGTCACTGATCGTCGCGATCGCCGGCAGCATGCTGGTCGTCTCGCCGTGCTGCCAAAGGACCTCGAATATCGTCACCTCGCCGTGCTGGCCGCGCGGCACGGCAACATCCACCTGGCGAGCAATCGCACGCCATTCGTCCGACAGGCGACCGAAGATGGAATCCGTGATGATGATCTGCCCGGCCTTGGCCTGGCTGGTCATACGATTAGCCGTGTGAACGGCGGCGCCGAACACGTCCCGTGTCTCGAGCACGACCGGTCCGAAATGACAACCGATACGGATCGCGATTTGCTGTCCCTCGACTTCCAGGTCCGGGTGCCCGGAAATCGCAGCCTGCATCTCGACTGCCGCATCCATCGCCGCATCACAGTCACTGAACGTCGCAAGGATCTCGTCGCCCATGGTCTTGACGACGGTGCCGCCATGCTGCTCGGTCGATCGCCGCATGATTTCGATACAGACCGTGACCTTGTCGCGCGCCGCGATATCGCCCAGCACCTCGAACAGCCGGGTGCTGCCGACGACATCGGAAAAGAGAATCGCGAGTTCCTGTTCCTGACCCATTTGCGCTGCCGCATCCCACCCGAGGGTTACATAATTCGGATTATAGGCAGGAAACAGGCGACGCGCGCCAACCCCGGCGCTGACATGCTCAAGGCCAACTCCGCAGGGAGGCGGAAGATGGCCCTCAGTCTCGAAGTTGCGACCGCCGGGAAACTGCGCCACGTCGTCGCACAGACCCGCGGACGCCGGCCGCTGTTCGGCGATCCCACGGCGCGCGCCGGAACCGGCAGGCAGCTCGCCGACAGCTGCTGCAGACACCACCTGCGTTGCCTGGTGTGGTGCGTCACCGATCGTTGCCTGCACGTCGTGCTGCGTGGCGCGCCCGCGTCGATCGCCCAGGCGACCCACGAACTGATTGGATCGCGCCTGCGCCAGGGCCACTGGCTGTCGACCACCGTCAACCACGACCTCTACCTGCTCGAGGTCGCGCGGCATGCACTGCTCGCGCCGGTACGCGCGGGTCTTTGCCGCCAGGTCAGCGACTGGCCGTTCTCGAGCGCACGCGAATTGCTCGGCCTGCGCCCGGCTCCGCCCTGGCTCGATCCGCTGCCGCTTTACGACCTGCTGGGTCCGCGCGACGGCAAGGGCGTGGCGCGGCTGCGCCAGTTCATGGATCTGGGCTAGCGGCGCGCAGTGCCGCGCTGATCAGCGCCGGCGTCGCGCCGGCACGATTGACGCCATCGCTCAATGCGCGCCGCCAGGACCGCGCGCCGGAACGGCCATTGAACAGCCCGAGCATGTGCCGCGTGATCGAGCGCAATGGCGTACCGGCCGAGACTTGGCGCTGTGCGTAGGCGCGCATGCTGTCCACAATGCTGTCAGCCGTGGGCGTCGCGAAATCGTCGTTGTGGATTGCACGATGCAGTGCCGGCAGCAGATATGGATTGTGATAGGCCTCGCGCCCGAGCATTACGCCATCCACGTGTTCCAGTTGTTCCGTTACTTGCGGGACGGTTCGCAGTCCACCATTGACGACGACGTCGAGTTGCGGGAATTCGTGCTTGACCCGCCAGGCTCGCGCGTAGTCGAGTGGCGGCACCTCGCGATTCTCTTTGGGGCTCAGACCCTTTAGCACCGCCTTGCGCGCGTGCACGATTACGGTATGGCAGCCGGCCTCCGCGATCGACGCCACGAACTCGCGCAGGAATCCCCAGTCGTCGTGGTCGTCGATGCCGATCCGGCATTTGACGGTGACCGGTACGGCGACCGCCGCACGCATCGCGCGGACGCAGTCGCCAACCAGTCGCGGCCGCGCCATCAGGCAGGCGCCGAAGGTCGCGCTCTGCACTCGATCGCTCGGACACCCGACATTCAGGTTGATCTCGTCATAGCCAAATGAGGATCCAATCGTTGCGGCCTCGGCCAGCATGCCGGGATCGGAACCACCGAGCTGCAATGCCACTGGATGCTCCGCCGGATCGAACCCGAGCAGGTACTCACGATCGCCGCGCAGGATCGCCTGCGCGACAATCATCTCGGTGTAAAGGCGCACGCGCGGCGAGAACAGACGCAGGAAGAACCGGCAGTGCCGGTCGGTCCAGTCCATCATCGGGGCGACGGACAGCTTCCAGTCCTGCGTTGTAAAGGTCATGGCCTGTTGCCGCGATGATAGCAACGAGCCAGGAGCGCCTATGGAATGAAATGCTACGACGCGCAGGCGCGCGCCGGCGCCGTCACAGGATGGTTTTCGATGCCGGCGACGTGTTGACGCTTTCGACGCCCGCCGTGTCGTAGGCGCTGATGACGAAATACCAGGTCGCGGGCGGCAGGTTTTCAATGACTGCGCTGGACAGGCCGCCATTCGGAATCCCGATCAAGTTGGGGTAGTTTCCGGACGAGGTGCCGTACCGGATCCGGTACCCCGCCAGATTGGTCAGCGGTGAACCGTCGGTGCGCGTCGTCGGTGGCTGCCAGGACAATGTGGCGCTGCCCAGTGCGGTCTGCTGAACCGTAATCGAGAAAGTCGGCAGTGCGGTCGTCGCCACACCGTCGCTGACGCGAATCGCGATGTTCGAATAGCTACCGACCGTGCCGATGCCCGGTGTGCTGCTCAGGGCGCCGTTCGCGGCGTTGAAATTCGCCCATGCCGGACGATTCGTGATGCTGAAAGACAGGGGATCGCCGTCGGCGTCCGCGGCGTTCGGCGTGAATGCATAGGCCTGACCCTCACGCGCCGCAGCGGGCGGTGAGCCCGAAATGGTCGGTGCGCGATTGCCCTGCGTGACTGTGACGGCGAATGGCGCCAATGACGCACTCAACTGGCCGTCGCTGACACTGATGCGGATCTCGACGTACTCGCCGACTGCCGAAGACGACGGAGTCCCGGTCAAGCGGCCTGTCGATGTGCTAAACGACGCCCATGCGGGCCGGTTGACGATCGCGAAGGTCAGCGGATTGCCATCCGGATCGGATGC
>JANNTO010000298.1:0-3763 GCA_031403675.1 Gammaproteobacteria bacterium
GGATTCATGAGCGGGCCTTTGCGGTCAGAAACGACAACGGCGAAGTCTATCGCATCGCCGGTGTGGCGCAGGACATCACGGAGCGCAAGCGCGCTGAGCAGGAAATCCGTGCGCTCAACCAGGACCTGGAGCAGCGCGTCGCGACGCGCACGGCCGATCTGGCTCATGCCAATGTTCGCTTGCGTGACGCCAGCGCTCGCATCCGGTCAATTGTCGATACCGTGGTGGACGGCATCATCACCATCGATGAACGCGGCATGGTCGAGACCGTCAATCCGGCTGTCGAGCGTATTTTCGGCTATGCGGCTGCCGAACTGATCTCGCGCAATGTCAAGATGCTGATCCCCGACCCTTATCACAGCGAGTACGATGGCTACCTCGCGCAATGCGGCGCCACCGGCGAAGCCGGGGTCATCGGCACTGGGCGCGAGATCGTGGGCCGCCGCAAGGACCGCAGCACGTTTCCGCTGGAAATCACCGTCAGCGAAATGCGGTTGGACGGCGAACGCCGCTTCATCGGAACGGTGCGCGACATCACCGCCCGGAGGGCAGCCGAAGCCCAACGGGACCGGTTCTTCAACCTGCCAGTGGACATGCTCTGCATTGCGGGCATGGATGGCTATTTCAAGCGCCTCAACCCGGCGTTCAGCACGGTGCTCGGTTGGACGATTGACGAGCTGCTGGCGCGACCGTTCCAGGATTTCGTGCATCCGGATGACCGGGTGGCGACGGCGGCCGAATTGGAACGGCTCAAGTCCGGTCAGCCAACCCGTGAATTTGCCAACCGTTACCAGTGCAAGGACGGTTCCTGGCGATGGTTATCGTGGAAGGTCCAGCCGTTTCCGGAGGAAGGCCTGCTCTATGCCACGGCTCGCGACGTGACCGACAGCAGGCTGGCCGAGGCTGCACGCCAGCGACTGACCGTGGACATAGATCAGGCGCGCCGCGAAGCAGAACAGGCCAGTCGCGCCAAGTCGCAATTCCTGGCCACGATGAGTCACGAGATCCGCACACCGATAAACGGTGTGATCGGCATGATTGACGTGCTGCACGAAACCAGCCTGCGGGGATTCCAGGTCGAGATGGTCAACCTGATCCGGGAGTCGGCCTATTCGCTGCTAGCGATCATTGAAGACATCCTCGATTTCTCGAAGATCGAGGCGGGCAAGCTCGAGATCGACAGTGCGGCGGTGGAGATCGAGACGGTGATCAAGACGACCTGCGGCATGCTCGAGCACATGGCCGCGCGCAAGGGTGTGGAGTTGACCCTTTATGTCGATCCGGAGATTCCGCCGGCGTTGCTGGGCGACGCGATGCGCCTGCGACAGATCATGGTCAATCTCACCGGCAACGCGATCAAGTTCTCCAGCGGCGGAGAGCGCCAGGGACGGGTGTCGGTGCGGGCACTGCTCGCCGAGCCGGGGGACGAGCGGGTCGTCGTGGAGTTTCACATCGCCGACAACGGCATTGGCATGAGCGAAGCTGTCGTCGCGCGCCTGTTCACGCCGTTTACGCAGGCGGATGCGACCACGACACGGCAGTACGGTGGCACGGGACTGGGACTTGCAATCGTCAAGCACCTGGTGACTCTGATGGATGGCAGCGTTAGCATAACGAGCGAACCGGGCCGGGGTTCCCTCATTTTGGTCCGGATACCGATGCTCCGGACGCAACCGGGGGCCGAGCCGGACCGGGAGCCCTCACCGATTGCGGGATTGTCCTGCGTCGTCGTCGGCGGAGCCAAGGGAATGTCGGACGACCTGGCTGCCTACCTCGCACACGCTGGCGCCGCCGTTACGCGCGCAGAGGATCTCGCATCCGCGCGTGCCGCGGTCGGCACCAGGCCGCCAAGCTCGACAGTGTGGATCGTCGACGCCCAGGGCCCGGCGCTGCCGCTCGAGGAATTGCGCGCTGCTGCGCAGTCGGACATCGGGGACAGTTTCGTCGTGATCGGGCGCGGCCAGCGGCGAAGGCCGCGGGCCGAGACGCCGGATCTCGTGACGATCGATGGCAACGCGTTGACACGACGCACTTTCCTCAACACGGTGGCTCTCGCCGCGGGCCGCCGAACGCTGGACGACACGCTGACCCAGCATGGGAAAGGGGAGAGCGAATTTCGCCCGCCCGAACGATCACAGGCTGCGCACACCGGCCGGCTGATTCTTGTCGCAGAGGACAATGAGACTAATCGGCAAGTGTTGTTGCGGCAGCTTGCGGTGCTCGGAATCGCCGCGGATTTTGCCAACGACGGTCGCGAGGCTCTGGAACGCTGGGAATCGGGGAATTACGCACTGCTGTTGACCGACCTGCACATGCCACGCATGGACGGCTACGATCTTGCACGTGCCATCCGCCTCGGTGAAGCGGATCGGGCGCGCATGCCGATCATTGCGCTGACCGCGAATGCGCTGCGTGAAGAGGCGGAGCACTGTCGCACGGCCGGCATGGACGAGTATCTCAGCAAGCCCGTATCGCTTTCGCAGCTGAAGACAGCGCTGGAAAAGTGGTTGCCAGCGGCCGATTCCGCCGTGCCGGTCGAGCCCGGCATTCTCGCCGGCATGGTCGGCAACGATCCGGACGCGATGCAACGAATCCTCGCCGTATTTCGCGCAAACCTGCCGGCGACAGCGGCGGCGCTGCGCGACGCCTGGGCCGCCGGTGACACTGTGCACGCAGGCGCGACCGCGCACAAACTGCAATCCTCGGCGCGCTCGATCGGAGCGCTCAGACTCGGCAACCTGTGTGCGGAAATCGAGAAGGCAGGCCGGGCCGGCGACACTGCGAAACTGGCCGAGTTGCTGCCGCGCTTCGAGGCAGAGGTCTCCGCCGTCCAGGCGCATCTTGATGCGGGGTGAGGAGGACAACGATGACGAATCCGTCCGGAATCTGGATTCTAGTGCTCGACGACGAGCCGGTCATGCTGGAGATTATTCGCAGCATGCTGTCCAATCTCGGATTTACCGACGTGACGACCTGCGACGATGGTCGGCAGGCGCTCGACCGTCTTGACGGGCAGGCCGGCGAACCTGACCTGATCCTGCTGGATCTCAATATGCCGGGGATGGACGGCGTGGAATTCCTGCGCAAACTTGTCGAACGCCACTACGCGGGCAGCGTGATCCTGGCGAGCGGCGAAGACGAGCAGGTCCTGAAGTCGGCGGAGCTACTCGTCCGCGCGCAAGGCATCACGGCGCTAGGCCATTTGCAGAAGCCGGTGCAGCCGGAAGCGCTCGCCGCATTAATCGAAAAGTGGCGGCCTGAAACGCGTCGTGAAGCAGGCAGCGCGACAAAGACCTTCACGACCGACGAGGTGCGCCGCGCCATCGCGAACCGCGAACTCGTCAACTACTACCAGCCGATAGTGGCCATTGCAACCGGCCGAGTCGCCGGCGTGGAGGCACTCGTGCGCTGGCGGCATCCGGACGACGGCCTCGTGTTTCCGGACCGGTTCATTGGGATTGCTGAGCGACAAGGGCTGATCGACTACCTGACCCATGTCGTGATGAGCGACGCGCTCGCCCAGGCCAGGCGTTGGCTCGACGAAGGCCTCGCACTGCACATCGCCATTAATGTCTCCATGGATAACCTGTCGTCGATCAACTTCCCGGACATCGTGTCGAAGCATGCGGCAACGGCGGGTGTGCCTACGACGAACGTGGTGCTGGAGGTCACTGAAAGCCGGGTGATACCCACTAGGCTTGGCGCCCTGGAGAGACAGGGGATACTTCGATTAATTACCGAGAGGAACAGCGATGGCGACAGG
>JANNTO010000299.1:0-14431 GCA_031403675.1 Gammaproteobacteria bacterium
TCCGGGCCGCCGGACAGGATGATGCCGCGCGCGCCAAAACCGCGCACTGCATCGTTACCCGCATCCCAGGGCAGGATCTCGCAGTAAACGCCAATTTCACGCACGCGCCGTGCGATCAGCTGCGTGTACTGCGCGCCGAAGTCGAGGATCAGGATCCGGTGGGCGTGGATATCGGCCCGGGTGGCCTGCAGGCGGGCCGCCATCATCCGATCCGGTAGTTCGGCGCTTCTTTGGTAATGCTCACGTCGTGCACATGGCTTTCGCGCACGCCGGCGCCGGTGATGCGCACGAAAACCGGGCGCGTCCGCAGCTGTTCGATGTCCTTGCTTCCGGTATAACCCATCGCCGCGCGCAGTCCGCCGGCGAGCTGGTGCACGATCGTAACCAGGCTGCCCTTGTACGGAACTCTGCCCTCCACTCCTTCGGGCACCAGTTTCTCGAGTTCCTCGACCGTGTCCTGGAAGTACCGGTCGCTGGAACCATGGCGCTGCGCCATCGCGCCGAGCGATCCCATACCGCGATAGGACTTGTAGGACCCGCCCTGATACAGCTCGACCTCGCCGGGCGATTCCTCGGTACCCGCGAACAGGCCGCCGATCATCACCGAGTTCGCGCCCGCCGCAATGGCCTTCGCCACGTCGCCCGAATAACGGATGCCGCCGTCGGAAATCAGCGGTACATCGGTGCTCGCGAGCGCCGCGGCAACCGTTGCAACCGCAGTGATCTGCGGCACACCGACGCCCGCGATCACGCGGGTAGTGCAGATCGAGCCCGGCCCGATGCCGACCTTGACCGCGTCCGCACCGGCATCCACCAGGGCCTTCGCGCCGTCCGCAGTGACGATGTTGCCGGCGACGACCTGCAGTTTCGGATACGCCTGCTTGATCCTGCCGACCATGGCGATCACGCCTTTCGAATGGCCGTGCGAGGTGTCGACGATCACCAGGTCGACGCCGGCGTCTACCAGCATCGCGACACGATCCAGCGTGTCGGCTGCCGTACCGACCGCCGCGCCGACCCGCAGACGGCTGTGCTCGTCCTTGCAGGCGCGCGGAAAATCACGGGCCTTCTGGATGTCGCGCACGGTGATCATGCCGCGCAGCCGCCCGCCCTCATCCACCACCAGCACTTTTTCGATGCGGTGACGGTGCAGCAACTGCAACACTGCTTCGCGCGGCGTGTTTTCGCGCACCGTGACGAGTTTCTCGCGCGGCGTCATGACCTGGGAAACCGGCAGGTCGAGTTGCTCCTCGAAGCGGATATCGCGGTGCGTGATGATGCCGACCACCAGGTTGCCGTCGGCAGTGACCGGCAAGCCCGAGATGCCCTTGGCGCGGGTCAGCGCGATGACATCGCGGATGGTCGCATCGGGGCGCACCGTGATCGGGTCTTTGATGACCCCGCTCTCGTGCTTCTTGACCCTTCCCACTTCACGCGCCTGATCCGCGGCAGTCATGTTCTTGTGGATGATGCCGATGCCGCCTTCCTGCGCGATCGTGATCGCGAGCCGGGCCTCGGTGACGGTATCCATCGCCGCGGAGACGAATGGCAGGTTCAGCCGGATGCCGCGGGTCAGGCGGGTCGACAAGTCCGCTTCGCGCGGCAGTACGTCCGAGTAGGCCGGGACGAGCAGGACGTCGTCGAAGGTGAGTGCTTCCTGGACGATGCGCATCGGCGGGATTCCCGGGGCGGTGCGAATGAAGCGGCGCATTGTACGTCGCCGACGCGCCACTTGTAAGTGCAGATTACCACCGCCGGCTCGCTTAGCATGGCGGCATGCCGGTCAATCGCCTTCATGAAGATCCGTCCGCCGCAGGCCTGCGGGACATCTATTCGGTCAGTCGTCTGAACCGCGAGGCCCGCGGACTGCTCGAGACCGGCCTGCCCTCGCTCTGGATCACCGGCGAACTGTCCAATTTCTCGCGCCCGGCCTCTGGTCACTGGTATTTCACGCTGAAGGATGAAGAAGCCCAGGTACGCTGCGCCATGTTCCGGCCGCGCAACCACCTGGTGCGGGTCGCGCCGCGGGACGGAATGCAGGTGCTGCTGCGGGCCCGGGTCGGCCTGTACGAGGCGCGTGGCGACTTTCAACTGGTTGCCGACCATCTGGAAGAAGCCGGCGAGGGTGAACTGCGCCGACGCTTCGAGGCGCTCAAGCTGCGTCTCGCCGGCGAGGGTCTGTTCGACGCCTCGCGCAAGCGTGCGCCACCACGCTTTCCACACCGCATCGGCGTCGTGACGTCGGCAACCGGGGCGGCGCTACGGGACGTGCTGCACGTGCTCAGGCGCCGCTGCCCGGCGGTCCCGGTACTGATCTATCCGGTGCCGGTGCAGGGTGCCGGGGCCGCACGGGAGATTGCTGCGATGCTCGCGCTCGCCGATCGCCGCGCCGAGGTGGACGTCCTGCTGCTGGTGCGCGGCGGCGGCTCGCTGGAGGATCTCTGGGCCTTCAATGACGAGACGCTCGCGCGGACGCTCGCGGACCTGTCGCTGCCGGTCATCAGCGGCATCGGCCACGAGGTCGATTTCACGATCGCCGATTTTGTCGCCGACCTGCGGGCACCGACGCCGTCGGCCGCAGCGGAGCTCGCCGTTCCGGACGCCGCCGCCTGGCTCGCAGGCCTGGAGGCAACGGCGCGCCGCATCACCGGCGCCGTGCTGCGTTTCTGGCGCCGGCACCACGAGTCCCTGGCCCGCACCGCGCGCCGCTTGCAGAGCCTGCACCCGTCCCAGGCACTGGCACAGCGCACTCAGCGACTCGATGAATTGCAGACCCGCGCACTCGCCGCCATGCGGCGCGGGGTGGTCGCACGCCGCGAACGACTGGCCAGGCAGCGCGCCGAACTCGAGAGTCGATCACCGGCGGCACGCATCGCGGCGTTCGCGCAGCGCACCATCCATGCGCGGGCGCGTCTCGCCCCTGCGCTGCGGCATCTCATCGCGACCGCAAATGGCCGCCTTGAGTCGGCCGCACGCGGGCTGCATGCGACCAGCCCGCTGGCGACGCTGGCGCGCGGCTATGCAATCGTGACATTAGCGACCGATGCGGTGGTGGTGACGGACTCGATGCAAGCCCCCGCAGGCACCGAGATCGATGCACGACTCTCGCGCGGACAGCTCCGTGCGCGCGTGATCAGCCGCAAGGATTGAATCAGCGCCGCTTCGGCGCATTGTGATCGCGCGTGCGCCGCTGGCGTGGCGTCAGCTTGTCACGCCGGCCTGCAAAGGGGTTCTGCTCGCTGCGAAAATCCACGCGCACCGGGGTGCCGAACAGCTTGAAGGCTTCGCGATAGCAATTGACCAGGTAGCGCCGGTAATCATCCGGAGTGCGCTCGGCCTGTGCGCCGTGGATTACGACGATCGGCGGATTGCGCCCGCCCTGATGCGCATAGCGCAGCCGAATCCGGCGTCCGCGCACCAGCGGCGGCTGGTGCTGTTTCATTGCGGCCTCCAGCACGCGGGTCAGTTCCGGCGTCGGCATCTCGCGCATCGCCGCCGCGTGTGCGGCGCGCACCGATCCCATCAGTTCACCGACGCCGCTGCCGTGCAGGGCCGAGATGAAATGCAGCGGCGCAAATTCCAGGAATCGCAGCCGTTGCGCCAGCTGCGCGCGGATTTCGTCACGTTGTTGTGGCGAGACGTGATCCCACTTGTTGACCGCAATCACCAGTGCCCGCCCGCGCTCGGCGACGATGCCGAGCAGGGTTGCGTCCTGTTCCGAGACGGTCTCGTGCGCATCCAGTACGCCGATCACCACGTGTGCGTTGTCAATCGCCTGCAATGTCTTGATTACACTCCATTTTTCCAGCTTTTCTTCGATGCGCGCGCGGCGCCTGACGCCGGCGGTATCGATCAGCACGTAGTCCTGCCCGTCACGCGTGAACGGCACGTGTACTGCGTCCCGAGTGGTGCCCGGCTGGTCAAACGTGATCAGGCGCTCCTCGCCGAGCAGCCGGTTGATCAAAGTCGACTTGCCGACATTCGGGCGTCCGACCACACACACGCGGATCGACCGGTCCGCGCCGGTTTCGCCTGGAGGCAGCGCCGGCGCCTGGCCGGCAAACACCTGCTCGATCAAGTCGTCGATGCCCTGGCGATGTGCCGCGGACAGGGCCACAGGTTCGCCAAACCCGAAGGCGTGAAACTCCGCGACCGCAATCGCAGAATCGCGCCCCTCGCTCTTGTTGACGGCGACCGTGACCGGCTTGCCGCTGCGGCGCAGCACGTCGGCGACGAACTGGTCAGCGGCGTCGAGACCTTCCTGGCTGTCGACCAGGAACACAACGTGATCAGCCTCATCGATCGCGCGCTGCGTCTGCTGCGCCATCAGCTGCAGTACCCCGCGCGGAGACTCCACCAGTCCGCCCGTGTCGATCACGATGAAGCGATGCGGCTCACTACGTCCGTAGCCGTACTTGCGGTCACGCGTGAGGCCCGGGATGTCGGCGACCAGCGCGTCGCGCGTGCCGGTCAGCGCGTTGAACAGCGTGGATTTGCCGACATTGGGCCGGCCGACCAAGGCGACGACGGGAAGCATGGCATGCGCTAGCCGCGGGGTTCCGCGCGCCAGGCCTGGACTTCGCCTGCATCGGTCTGCAGCAGCACCAGGTCGCCGGCAGCAATCGGCGTATTGCTGATGCGCCCGCCGCTGGACTTGCCGCGCCCCAGCACCTGCCCGTTGCCGGCATCGAGCCAATGCACATAGCCGTCGAAATCGCCGACCACGAGCGCGCCGCCCAACAGCGCGGGCGCCGTCAGCGCGCGTCGCAGCAACTGGGCCTGGCGCCAGACTTCCGTGCCATCGCGCCGGCGCAGCGCGACGACCATGCTGTCCGCGGTCGTCACATAGAGATTGTCGTTATCGGCGGCGAGTCCGCGATGGCTTGACAGATCGTGGCCCCACCAGATCTGGCCGGATTCCCGCGCGAGCATCGCGATGCGCCCCTGGTAGCCGACCACAAAAATATCCTGATCGATGACCCGCACCGGTGAATCAATATCCACCAGGCGCTCAATCTCGGTGCGGCCATGTGACGGAGCGACTGTGGCCGTCCACAACAGTTCGCCGCTCGCCAGCGCAAGCGCGACCACCTTGCCGTTGTCGAAACCGGTCAGGACCATGTCACCGCTGACGATCGGGGCACCATTGCCGCGCAAGGTCAGTTTCGGCACCGGCTGCTCGAAATTCCAGACTTCGGTGCCATCGGCGACCCGCATGCCGCGCAGCCGTCCGTCCACCGTGCGCACCACCACCAGGCCGGCCGCGATGGCCGGTGCCGCCAGTATTTCGCCACCGACGGCAACCCGCCAGCGTTCCACACCCGATTGCGCCTCAAGCGCAATCAGTTCCCCGGCCAGCGTGCCGACGACTACCAGGCCTTCACCGGATGCGGGACCACCGCTCAATTCAAGCTTGGTTGCCGAGCGCCAGATATCGCGCCCGCTCGCCAGTTCGAGCGCCTGCACATCGCCACCATGACCCGCGACATACACGCGCTCGCCATCCACCACCGGCTGCAGTCCGAGGCGCAGGACCTCATCGCCGCCCTTGGTGCCGGCGCTCCAGACCCGCTCGACCTTGACGACCGGATCGAACTTGACCAGTTCCGCGGGCGGCGCGAATTCCTTCTCCTTGCTGCAGCCTGCAACCAGCAGTACCGCTGCCATCAACCACGGGATCCGGTTCATGCGCATGCCCTACTCCGTCGCCGTCGCCGCGGCCAGATCATCGATCTTGAGACCCAAAAGCTCCGTGTCCACAAGTCCTTCGCCATTGGCAGTGGCCCCGACTGCGGCCTGCGCCTTGCGATAGGACTCGAGCGCCGCGTTCCGGTCACCACGTGCGAGTTGCACATCACCGCGCAATTCCTCGATGCGCGCCGCGATCGCAGGCGTCGTGGCGGCGTCCAGTGTCGCGAGCGCAGCGTCATGGCGGCCGGCCGCAAGTTGCACCCGCGCGAGGCGCAGGCGGGCGACGAGGCGCAGGTCGGGATCATCCGAGCCATCCGCCACCTGCGTCAGGCGCGTTTCCGCCTGCGCAAAATCGCCGGCCTCCACGTCGAGCCGCGCAAGTACCAGCGTCGCCTGGTCCGCATAAGGCGTACCGGCATACTCGCCGGTGACTTCGCCCGCGATGCGCACGCCCTCCTCGCGTTCATTTCTCGCGAGCGCGTCCAACATCGCAGCAAACCGCTGTTCGGCGGCAAGCGACCGGGACTCCTGACGCGACTCCCACCAGCGATAGCCGTAGTAGCCGCCGAGCGTCAGGGCCACTCCGGCAACGAGCCAGATCCAGTTCTCGCGCAGCCAGTGCCTGAGTTGCTCAGCCTGCTCGCGTTCCGAAAGATATTCGTCAACCATCATCTTGCCCCGTCATTCAGCCGCGCTGCAACAGCAACGCGACGCGTTCCGGCAGTTCTTCCCAGCGGCATTCCTGTTGTTCCGCTTCGGCACGCAGCCGCTTGATCGTCACGATGCCTCGCAGGCATTCATCGTCGCCGATGATCAGCGCGAGTTCCGCGCCGCTCTTGTCGGCGCGCTTCAGCTGCGCCTTGAAGCTGCCACCATCCATGTTGACCAGCACGCCGGCGCCCGGCCGCGAGTCGCGTAGCCGCTCGGCGAGCGCAATACCGGCCTGCTCCGCGCGCTCACCCGACAACACAAAATAGACCGCCGGCGTGGCCGGCGGCACCTCGACTTGCGCTGCCAGCAGCAAACTCACGATCCGTTCGATGCCGAGCGCCCAGCCGATAGCAGGTGTCGGTTCACCGCCGAGCAGCTCGACCAGGCCATCATACCGGCCGCCGGAACAGACGGCATCCTGTGCGCCGAGCGTTGCAGTGGTCCATTCGAAGACCGTGCGCGTGTAGTAATCCAGGCCACGCACCAGGCGCGGATCGACCTCGAAATCGATGCCGCAGCCCGCAAGCAGCGCGCAAAACCGCTCGAAGTGAACGCGCGACTGTGCGTCGAGGTGGTCGGTCAGCAGTGGCGCATTCTCGATCAGCCCGCGCAGCGCCGGATTCTTGGAATCGAGGATCCGCAGCGGGTTCGACTCGAGCCGCCGCAGGCTGTCCGCGTCGAGGGCGGCGCGATGGCTGGCGAAGTATTCGATCAGCAGTTCACGATAGCGCCGGCGCGATTCCGGCGTACCGAGCGAATTGACCCGCAACCGCACCTCGCGGAGACCCAGTTTGCGCCACAGGCGCGCCGACAGCTGGATCATCTCGACATCGATGTCGGGACCCGCATATCCGAAGGCCTCGCAGTCCACCTGATGGAACTGGCGGTAACGGCCTTGTTGCGGTCGCTCATGCCGGAACATCGGGCCCGCAGTCCACAGCCGCTGCTTCTGGTTGTGCAGCAGTCCGTGCTCGATCGCGGCCCGCACCAGGCCCGCGGTTGCCTCGGGTCGCAGGCTCAGCAGATCGCCGCCGCGGTCCTCGAAGGAGTACATCTCCTTCTCGACGATGTCTGTATATTCGCCGATCGAACGCTGGAACAGCTCGGCATGCTCAACCAGCGGGACCCGCATTTCCTGATAGCCATAGTCCGCGAACAGCTCGCGTACCGAGCGTTCGACCAGCTGCCAATAGGGCAACTGGTCCGCGAGCAGATCGTTCATGCCGCGGACGGCCTGGAATTTCCTGTCCATGAATCAGGGACGCGCCGTCAGCCACCAGAAAATCGTCACGACCGCAACGGCAAGCAGCACCGCTGCAACAGGCCAGACCCAGCGGGCGTGATTGGGCATTTTCGGCTGCAAGTCGAGCGCCGGCAGGAAACTCGGCTCCGGAATTTCGTTGACATCGCAGGCTGCCATGATTTCCTTCTCGGGTACGCCGACCAGCGCCGCATAGTTGCGCAGATGTCCACGCGCGAACACCGGGGCCCCCAGCAACGCGAGCCGGTCCTGTTCCATCGCCAGCACCAGCGCGGCATTGAGCCGCAGGCGTTCGGCAATGTCCTCGATGGAAAGGCCGCGGGCTTCCCGGGCGGCACGCAACCGCGCACCCGGCGAAGGACCGCTGGTCCGGACGTTCATCCGGGGTTCCGGTGTTCCGCGCTGTCGAGCGAGCGCACCTGTTCCGAATCCGGAAATTCCTTGCGCAACCGTGCGCTGAAAACGGCGGCCGCCGAGGTGTCCTGAAGCGCCATCTCGATCTTGTGACCGAGCAACAGCACGTCCGCCGTCACCGGCGCGACGGCGAGGAATCGCTCGACGAACGCCCGCGCCTGCAGGTAGTTGCCGCGATCGTGCAACACACCGGCCAGCTGCGCGTAGGTTTCGGGGTAATTGACCTGCACGCCGAGTGCCTGACGCAGGTAGGTCTCCGCACGCTCGAGATTGCCGGCGCTGCGCGCGCAGACACCCGCATTCGTATAGGCGACCACCGGCGTCCGGTACTCCTGGTTGCGCGCCGCCTTCAGGAACATATCCACGCCCCGGTCGTGCTCGCCGTTACGGCACAGGAATGCCCCGAGTGCGTTCTGCGCTTCCGGACTGTCGGAGTCCGCCTTCAGCGCCCGGCGAAAATGCTTCTCGGCGCGCTTCTTGTCGTGCAAGCGCTCGAACACGAGCCCGGCCGAGAGCTGGACATTGACGTCCTTCGGGTTCTGCAACAGCGCCTTGTCGATCTTTTCGCGCGCGACCTGGAGCTGTTCACGCTTCAGGTACTCCATCGCCAGCCGCGCATTGATCTTGCCGGCCTCGAGGATCGGGTCGGGCCCCGGCTGCGTCGACTGGGCATGCAGCGGCGCGGCGATCAGCAATGCCGCAACGAATGCCGCGAATCGCGCCGTCATGCGCGCACCACAAGCCGCGCCGGCCTGCTCCCGAGCCGCACCAGCGTGCGATCCATTACCTGGCCGCGCAACTGACCGCAGGCGGCGTCGATTTCATCGCCGCGTGTCCGTCTGACTGTCGCCATGACGCCTCCCTGCACCAGCAGTTCGCGAAACCGGCGGATCGCCTCGAGCGGCGAGCGGCGGTAGTTCGTGCCTGGAAATGTATTGAACGGAATCAGATTCACCTTTGCATCATGACCGCGCAACAGCGCCGCAAGTTCCCGCGCATGCGCAGGCTGGTCGTTGACGCCATCCAGCATCGTGTACTCGAATGTCACGTTGCGGCCATTCTGGCGCTCCAGGTAATGCCAGCAGGCGGTCAGCAGTTCCGCGATCGGGTGCTTGCGGTTGATCGGCACCAGTTGGTCGCGCAACCGGTCATTTGGTGCATGCAGCGACACGGCGAGCGCCACATTGCAGTCCTCAGCAAGACGATAGATCTGCGGCACCAGGCCCGAGGTCGAGAGCGTGACACGACGGCGCGACAGGTCGTAGCCCAGATCATCCATCATTAGCTGCATCGCCGGCAGCACATTCCGGTAGTTGGCAAGCGGCTCGCCCATGCCCATCAGCACGACGTTGCTGATGATGCGTTCCCCATCCGGATCGCGCCCAAGTTCGCGATTGGCGAGCCAGACCTGTCCGATGATCTCGGCCGCAGTCAGGTTGCGGTTGAATCCCTGCTTGCCGGTGGCGCAGAACGAGCAATCCAGCGCGCAGCCGATCTGGCTCGAGATGCAGAGCGTGCCGCGGCCGGGTTCCGGTATGAATACCGTTTCGATCACCTGCTCCGCAACCTCCGCACCGGGCATTCGGAGCAGCCACTTGCGGGTCCCGTCGGCTGCGGTCCTTGCGCTGACAATTTCCGGCACGCTGACGGTTGCGACCTGTTCCAGCGTCGCGCGGAAATCCTTCGCGAGATCGGTCATGCGCGCGAAATCGGCGGTGCCGCGGCGATAGATCCACTTCAGCAACTGGCGCGCCCGAAACGGCTTCGCGCCGTGGGTTGCCACGAAAGCCTCGAGTTCGGGCCGCGCAAGGCCGAGCAGATTGGTGCGCGCGCCGGCGCCGGCGTTCATCGAAGCTTGCAGTTCAGCGTGTGCGTGCGCACAGCGCGGTTTCGGCAAAGAAATAGGCAATCTCGTGCGCGGCATTCGCGGCGCTGTCGGACCCATGTACGACGTTTTCCTCGATGCTGGTCGCGAGATCCGCGCGAATCGTGCCCGGAGCGGCTTTCTTTGGATCAGTTGCGCCCATGATCTCGCGCTGACGCGCGACTGCGGACTCCCCCTCCAGCACCTGCACCATGACCGGACCCGAGGTCATGTACACGCAAAGATCGCGGAAAAACGGCCGGGCACGATGCACCGCGTAAAACCCTTCGGCCTGGCTCTGCGTCAGGTGCAGCATGCGCGCGCCGATGATGCGAAGCCCCGCGGTCTCGAAACGGCGATAGACATCGCCGATCAGATTGCGGGCGACGCCGTCGGGTTTGACGATGGACAGGGTGCGCTCGAACGCCATGGGATCCTCAACC
Source organism: Gammaproteobacteria bacterium (assembly GCA_031403675.1). Taxonomy (GTDB): domain Bacteria; phylum Pseudomonadota; class Gammaproteobacteria; order Steroidobacterales; family Steroidobacteraceae; genus SCUD01. The sequence goes on from JANNTO010000299.1 coordinate 10,385, forward strand.
GTGCGGGGAGTCGAATTTGGCCGGCCATTCTACCGCCCGGGGGCCACTCGCGGCAATTGCCGCATGCACGGAAGTGCCCGTACCTAAAGGAAAAATCAGATGCTGAAGCTCTCGCCGCAGCCGCATTCGCCGCGCACGTTCGGATTCCGGAACCGGAACGCTTCGTTGAGCCCATGGCGGACGAAATCCACCTCGGTGCCGTCGATCAGGCCGAGACTTTCCGCATCGACCAGGATCCGCACGCCCTGGCTGTCGAACAGGCGGTCACCGGCCTGCGCCTGGTCCGCGTAATTGATCACGTAGGCAAAACCAGAGCAGCCGGTCTTGCGCACGCCGAGGCGGAGTCCAATCCCATGCCCGCGCTCGGCGAGAAAGTGGCGCACCCGATCGGCGGCGGCAGGGGTCAGTGTGATGGCCATGAATTAACGCGATTGTACCGCACGCGCTGCGTCCAGCAGGGCGTGCATCGCATCTTCGACAATCAGCAGGCGGCCCATTTTCTCCACTGGTACCGCGAGTTCGAGAGCGAGGCGCCGCGCATCAATGGCGTCGCCCATGTCGATCGCCAGGCCCTTGAGAGCGGCGCAGGCCCAGGCAGCCGCTGCCAGCGTATGGGGACAGCCCCATGCCCTGAATACGCAATCCAGGACCTGGCCATGGTCGACGCGCGCTTCGAACCGTACCCACGCCCCGCGCTCAAGCGCCATGGCCTCGCCCTGAACGGCCGTGCCCCGCCCAGCCGCGAGCGATTCCGCCCCCGGTAGACGCCCAAACAGGTCGAGCACCCGGGCCGAATAGCGCGGCGCATCGCGCCTCAAGCGATGCGCTCCAGAGCGCCTGCCGGCAAGGCGGCACGCAGGCGCCGTACCGCGTCAACCAGAATCTGTGCCGCGCGATCGACATCCGCGGCAGTTGTTTCCCGGCCGAGACTCAGGCGCAACGAGGCCTGGATGGCCGGGTCGGACCGACCGAGTGCGCGCAGGACTGCCGACGGCTCGGCGGTCACCGAACTGCAGGCCGCGCCGCTTGCAACGGCTACCCGTCCGTCGAGTTCGAGCAGCAGGCTCTCGCCCTCGAGGCCGGCGAAACCGACATTCAGGATGCCGGGCGCCGATGGTTCGGCAGCGCCATTGCGCCACAGTGGCTGGGTCGGCTGCAACGCAAGCCACAAGCGCTCGCGCAGGGCGCGGATCCGCGGTGACTCGGTGGCGAGCGCGGACTGTGCCAGTTCGCAGGCGGCACCAAACCCGATCAGCTGATGCGTCGCGAGCGTTCCGGAACGCAATCCTCCTTCGTGACCGCCGCCGAACTGCAGCGGCTGCAACGCCGGTCGCGGCTGGCGGCGCACATAGAGCGCACCCACGCCCTTGGGTCCGCCGAGCTTGTGCGCGCAGAAACTCAGCAGCGCGACCCCGGAAGCCACGACATTGATCGGCAGCTTGCCCACGCCCTGCGCCGCATCCACGTGCAGTGCCAGTTCGCGTTCACGGCAGAGCGCCGCGATCGCATCGACATCGTTCAGTACGCCAGTCTCGTTGTTCACGTGCATCAGCGAGACCAGTGCCGTGTCCGGCCGCAGCGCTTCGGCCACCTGTCCGGGTTCGATGCAACCGTCGCGGTTCGGCCGCAACCAGGTCACCTCGAAGCCTTCGCGCTCGAGCTGCTGGCAACTGTCGCGCCCGGCGCGATGCTCGATTCGCGAGGTGACGACGTGTTGCAGGCCGCGGCCGGCAGCACGCGCGGCACCGAGGATCGCGAGATTGACACTTTCGGTGGCACCTGACGTGAATACGATGGACTCCGCTGGCGCGCCGATCAGGTGCGCGACCTGCGCGCGGGCCATCTCGATGCGTGCTGCCGCGGCACGGCCCAATCGATGCGCAGACGCCGGATTGTCCTGCAATCCGCGGTCGCCGAGGCATTCCGTGATCGCCGCCGCAACACGCGGATCGAGCGGCGCGGTCGCCGCGTAATCGAGATAGATCGGCAAGTCGGTCGGCATCGGAATCACTCCACCGGCCGGGTGCGGCGCTCGATCGCCGCGAGCAATCCTCGCAGGATCCGCACTTCGCTGTCGTCCGGCACGGCGCGCGTGAGCAGGCGCTGCAACCGTGGGCCGAGTTGCGCGGCATTGCCATCGTGCATGAAGCCGACGCGTTCGAGCACCCGGTCGAGATGTTCGTACAGCGCCGCCATCTCCGGTGGCGTGGCCGGTTGCAGCAACGATTCCGGCGCGGGCCTTGCACCCGCACTGCAGGTCGCCATCAGGATTTCGTAGCTGACGATCTGCACCGCCTGCGCGAGATTCAGCGATTCGTATTCTGCGGCGGCCGGAATCCGGATCAGCGCATGGCAGCGCGCCAGTTCCTCGTTGGCAAGACCATTGCGTTCGCCGCCAAACAGCACTGCCGCCGGCCGCGATACCGCAGCCTGCACCAGCTCGGCAGCAGCCTGCCGCGCGTCCAGCACGCGGAAGCGGGCACTCCGCGGCCTGGCGCTGGTGCCGAGCACCAGGCCGCAATCCGCGATCGCGGCATCGGTCGTTGACTCGATTCGCGCACCCGCCAGCAGATCGGCGGCGCCGGAAGCCCGGGCGACAGCCTCGGGATCCGGATGTGTTTTCGGACGCACCAGCACCAGTGATGCCAGCCCCATGTTCTTCATCGCGCGCGCGCTCGCGCCGATGTTGCCCGGATGGCTGGTGTCGACGAGCACGATACGAATGCTGGCTGTCATCGCGATTCCCGCATGATTACTGATATTCTGGGCCCATGCACCCTCTGGTCAATATCGCGATCGACGCCGCGCGACGCGCGGGCGAAACCATCGTGCGCAACCTCGATCGCGTCGGTGGCGTCACAGTCAGCGAAAAGAGCCGTAACGATTTTGTCAGCGAGGTGGACCGCGCGGCCGAACAGGTGCTGATTGCGACGATCCGCAAGTTCTATCCGGCGCACGGCTTCCTGGCCGAGGAAAGCGGCCGGCACGAGGGGGACGATTACACCTGGATCATCGACCCGCTTGATGGCACGACCAATTTCCTGCACGGATTCCCGCAATTTGCGGTGTCGATCGCCTGTCGCCACCGCGACAAGATGGAAATCGGCGTGGTACTTGATCCGCTGCGCGGCGAGCTGTTCACGGCGGCGCGCGGCGAAGGCGCGCAACTGGACGGCCGGCGGCTACGCGTCACGCAACGTCTCGGACTCGAAGGCGCGCTGATCGGCACCGGGTTCCCGTTTCGCGAGAACAAGCGCTGCCTGAAACCGTACCTCGCCATGCTCGAACTCGTGATGGATCAAACTGCCGGCGTGCGCCGTGCGGGAGCCGCCTCGCTCGATCTCGCGTATGTCGCCGCAGGCCGGCTCGACGGTTTCTGGGAGGTCGGACTCGCGCCATGGGATACCGCCGCGGGCAATCTCCTGATCACCGAGGCGGGCGGCCGGGTCGGCACGCTGGCCGGCACCGACTACCTCGACGGCGGCAATCTGATCGCCGGCACTCCGCGCGTGTACACCGCGCTCATCGAGGCATTCGCGCCGTTTCTCGACGACGAGCTTCGCAAATGAGCAGCCCGGTCGCCCTCGCAATCGTTTTGGGCCTGGGTTAGAGTCCGCTACGGTTTTGCAGGGGGAGCGCCGCATGAGCACGAGCCTGTTCCGCACCAAGCCCGTTTCGGCCGTGATGGATTCCGACAATGCGCGGCCCGGCGAACCGACGCTGAAGCGCGTTCTGACGGCGCGGCATCTCGTGATGCTCGGCATTGGCGCCGTCATCGGGGCCGGAATCTTCGTGATGACCGGCAATGCTGCCGCCAACTACGCGGGTCCGGCGATCGTGCTCTCGTTCGTGATGGCAGGTATTGCCTGCGGATTTGCCGGACTCTGCTATGCCGAGTTTGCCGCCATGCTGCCGGTGTCCGGCAGCGCCTACTCCTATTCCTACGCGACACTCGGCGAATCGGTCGCGTGGTTCATCGGCTGGATGCTGGTACTCGAATACACCTTTGCCGCGGCGACCGTCGCGGTCGGCTGGTCGGGCTATTTC
>JANNTO010000300.1:0-17092 GCA_031403675.1 Gammaproteobacteria bacterium
GAACAGTGACTGCGTAGAGGTCTCGATCACGAGCGTGTCGTCGGGGTCAACCCACGCCGTGCACGTTCGCCGAACGCATGAAGTTCGGGGCGCTGCTCGTCTTTACGGCGCTCTGGTTTACCTTCATCTATGCGCCGATGGCCCACATGGTCTGGAGCGGCGCCGGCGCATTGATGTGGGACTGGGGAGTACTTGATTTTGCGGGCGGCACGGTCGTGCATATCAATGCGGGTGTCGCGGGGCTCGTTGCCGCGCTCGTCATGGGCAAACGGCACGGTTATCCGACCACGTCAATGGCGCCGCACAGCCTGACGCTTTCCGTGATCGGCGCAGCGCTGCTCTGGGTCGGCTGGTTCGGGTTCAATGCGGGCAGTGCGGTCGCGGCGAATGGCACGGCCGGCATGGCGATGCTGGTGACGCAGATCGCAACCGCCGCCGCGGCGCTCACGTGGATGAGCTTCGAATGGGCCGTGCACGGCAAGCCGAGCGCGCTTGGCATTGTGTCGGGGGCAATCGCCGGACTGGTCGCGATCACGCCGGCCTCCGGCAGCGCCGGTCCGCCCGGTGCACTGTTGATCGGCGTCAGTGCGGGCGTGTTCTGCTTCCTGGCCGCCACGCGCTTGAAGCGCGCCATCGGCTATGACGATGCGCTCGATGTCTTTGGTGTGCACGCCGTCGGCGGCATCGTCGGTGCGCTGTTGACCGGCATCACCGCCGGCGCGCTCGGTGGCGTGGGCCTCGCAGAGGGCATCACCATCGGCGCCCAGGTCTGGGTCCAGTTCAAGGGCGTGCTGTTTACGCTGGGCTTCAGCGGCATCGGCAGTTTCATCATCCTGAAACTTCTGGATGCGACGATCGGCCTGCGCGTAACGAAGGAGCAGGAAATCGAGGGTCTCGATCTCGCCCTGCACGACGAGCGCGCCTACAACAGCTAGAAGCCTGCGGTTTCCAAAGGCGGCCGGACCCCGGGGAGGGCCTCAGATCCCCCCACCCAACCCGGGGAACCGGCCCGCCACCGGCTCGTCTGACCCTATACCGGCCCCCAGGGTGCAGTCCGCTACACTGCCCGCCGAGGACAGGGGCCTCAATGTGACGGAAGTCAAAGGTTTGGCGCGCCGGAAAGGCCAGAATTCGCTGTGACCCGGAGGTCGATATGTTGAACAAGATCCTGTTGGCATTGCTGATGGCGGGCCTGACGGCGGGCGCCACGGCCGATGCCGTCTACAAGTGGGTCGACGGGGCGGGACAGATTCACTACACCGACCTGCCGCCGAAGCAGAACGACGCCAAGATCTTGAGCGTCTCTCACGGCCCCGGCAATTTCGATGAAGACGAGGGTTCGGGCGGCGACGACTCCGGCGACGATTCCGACGACCAGGACGGTGGCGCGACCACCCTGCCATCTACGACCGCGACTCCCGAACCGCCGCCACCCGAAGAAGCCATGGCGGCCGCGCAGAATGATGCCGCGCGCGCCAAGCTTGAACAGTGCAAGCAGGCGCAGGACCGCTACCAGCGCTACATCGATTCGCGCCGTCTGTTCCGTGAAGAGGGCGGCAAGCGCGTGTACCTGTCCGACCAGGAACTCACCGAAGCCCGCGGCCGCGCCAAGCAGGCGGTTGACGATTACTGCAGCTGATCCGTCAAAGCGGGCAGAATAGGGCCCGCCATGCAAGCCGGATTCATCGGTCTGGGTGCAATGGGCCAGCACATGGCCCGCAACCTGCATCGCGCGGGTCATCTCGCCGGGGTGTGGAACCGCAACTCGTCCAAGGCTGAATCACTCGCCGCCGAAACCGGCTGCAGAGCATTTGGCACGCCGGCCGAGCTCGCCGGCGCCTGTGAATTTATCGTCATCTGTGTTTCCGCGGACCAGGACCTGCTCGCCGTCATCGATTCACTGTTGCCGGCACTCCGCAAAGGTGCCGTCGTCATCGATTGCTCGACCGTCGCCGCAGACACGGCGCGCGAAGCTGCCCGGCGCCTGACGCAAGCCGACGCAGCGCTCCTCGATTGCCCGGTCAGCGGCGGCGTCGAAGGTGCAAAGAACGCAACGCTCGCAATCATGTGCGGCGGTGCACCGGAAATATTCGAGCGCGCCCGGCCGGTGCTCGCGGCGCTCGGCAAGACCGCGGTGCTGATGGGACCCTCGGGCGCGGGCCAGGCGACCAAGGCGACCAACCAGATTCTCTGCGCGGGAGCGATACAGGCCGCAGCCGAGGCCATGGCATTCGCGCAGGCCGAAGGCCTGCCGCTCGAAAAAGTCATCGAGATTCTCGGTGGGGGCGCGGGCTCGTCGTGGTATTTCGTGAATCGCGCGCCCTTCATGACGCGCGGCGCCTACCCCGCCGGTTTTCGCGTGCGGCTGCACGACAAGGATCTGCGCATCTGTCGCGAGATGGCGGCGCGCCATGGCGCGGTGCTGCCGGTCGTCGAGACGACCCTCGCGGACTACGCGCGCTTGCTCGCCGCAGGCCATGGCGAAGAGGACATCTCGACGATCTTCCGGCTGAAAACCCCGTTGTTCGCCGGCTCCTCGTCCGGGGATTGAGACCATGACATCCACCAGCGCGATCCTGAACCGCAGCGAACGCCCTGGCTTCTACCTGCCTGATTTCTGCCGGGCCCAGAGTGTGCTCGCAGTGATCCTGATCGCAGCGATCGTTGCACTATTGCTGACCCTCGCACGACACGGAATCGGCGCGAGTTTCTGGCCGTTACTGGCGCAGACTTCGCTGTTCCTGTTGTGGGCCGCGCTCGGCACCGCCGCGGTACTCTGTGTAGCGCGCGGACTGTTGTCGACACTCGATGTGCTGAAGGGCTCGCTGGTCGCGCTCGCGCTGATGCTCGCGATTACCGCGCTCGTCACCGAAGGCGCCTGGTGGCTCTCCGCGTATTCGAACCGCCTGCTCGGCCTCGGCGATCGTTCGCCGACCGCGGATCATGTTCAATTCCTGCTGCGCAATCTCGCGGTCTGCGCGATTGCCGGCGGCCTGGCGCTGCGCTATTTCTACGTGACGCATCAGTGGCGCAGCAATGTCGAAGCCGAAGCGCAGAGCCGCGTGCGCGCGCTGCAGGCGCGTATCCGGCCGCATTTCCTGTTCAACAGCATGAACACGATCGCATCGCTGACCCGCACCAACCCGCGCGCCGCCGAACAGGCGATCGCCGATCTCTCGGACCTGTTTCGCGCTGCGTTGCGTGAGCATCGGGAGCGCATTCCACTCGCAAGCGAACTCGAGATCGCGCGTGCCTACGAGCGCGTTGAACGCCTGCGGCTCGGCGATCGGTTGAAGGTGGACTGGCAGCTGGAGGCGCTGCCGATGGATGCACAGGTGCCGGCGCTGATCCTGCAACCGCTGCTTGAAAATGCCGTGTACCACGGCATCGAACCACTCGACAAGGGCGGCACGATCCGCATCACCGGCCGCCGCGAAGGAAACATCGCAGTGATCACGATCGGTAACCCGGTTGCGCCGAAGCTGGTCGCGCGCCGCCCCGGCCACCAGATCGGACTCGACAATGTGCGTCAGCGGCTCGAGCTCATGTTCCATGGCGAGGCCGGCGTCGAGGTCATCGAGACCCCCGAGCACTTCCTGGTAACACTGCGTTTCCCGACCGGTGGGACTCCTGCATGAAGTTACGCGTGCTGGTGGTGGATGACGAACCGCTCGCGCGTGAACGGCTTTCGCATCTGGTCGAGGAACTGCCCGACGTTGAGCTCGCGGGTGTTGCTGCGAGTGGCGAAGAGGCTCTCTTGCTTGCGGGTCGCCTGAAACCGGAGGTCGTGCTGCTCGACATCCGCATGCCCGGAATGGATGGCCTGGAAGCCGCGCATCACCTGGCACGAATGCCAGAGCCGCCTGCGGTGATATTTACCACCGCCTTCGAGCAGCATGCGCTCGCCGCATTCGATGCCCAGGCGGCCGGTTACCTGCTGAAACCCGTGCGACCGGAGAAACTTCAGGAGGCGCTGGCACGCGCCCGCCAGCCGACACGCGCGCAATTGACCCGCATCGCGGAAGGCACCGGCGGCCCGCGCACCCGCATCGCCGTGCAGGCACGCGATGAGCTCAGGCTGATTCCGGTCGAGAGCATCCTGTGCTTCATCGCCGAGCAGAAATACACGACGCTCAGGCACACCGGCGGCGACGAGCTGATCGAAGAGCCGCTGAAAGCCCTTGAAGACGAGTTTGCTGCGCGATTCGTGCGCATCCACCGCAATTCCCTGGTTGCGGTCGAGCACGTCGAGTGCCTCGAACGGGACCCTGAAGGGCATCAGGTCGTAAGGCTCCGGAATGGCGCGGGGTCACTCCCGGTCAGCCGCCGGCTGGCGGCGGACGTTGCCAAAAGGCTGAAATCCTAGGCGGCGCCGGCAGCCGTTTCCGGATCGTTCCGGAATCCCGCCCAACTGCGCATCGTGAATGCGCCGATGCCCGCGATGAACAGCAGGAACACGACCAGCCCACCGAGGAACGGCACGATCTTCACGATCCCGATCGCGATCATCGCCAGGAACATGAACAGCGCACGCCACCAGACCGAATCGAGCTTGGCCTTGCCGACCCGCTCCAGCGCCATGTCGCCGACAAAAATCGCTGCGATCAGATAGCCGAGCAGCATCAGCACGACATAGCCGAACACCAGCAACAGCGCGAGCGGAATGCCGATGATGGTGATCAGCAGGACCACGACCGAGAGCGGCACGCCGATCAGCATTGCGAAGCCAAGGCCCGCGCTCTGCCCGGGCTGGTGCCGGATGGATGCCGCCGCTTCGCGGCTGAATCGCGGCATGCCGAGGATCAAGAGTGCGCCGAGCAGCACCATCCCGAACGAAATCGTCGGGCCGCCGAAGATCGTCGCGCCGCGGCCGACCGTGCGCAGCCAGCGCTTGTCATGCTGCACCTCGATGACGCTGCCCATCACCTGCGCCGCAGGATCCACGGTGATGTCGCTGCCGCTGCGGTACTCGACCCGTCCCGCGATCCTCGCGTCCGGGCCGATGCGGATAGTCTCGCCGGCGAGCTCCACGTCGCCGCCGACCGTGCCATTGATGACGATCCGGTCACCATAGGCGCGCAAGCGCATGCCGACTGTGCCATCCACTTCAATCGAGCCGCCGGCAAGCGTCGCGTTGCCACCGAAGTGCGCTTCACGCGCCACGCGGATCTTGCCGCCGGCTGCACGGACATTGCCGTCCACGTTGCCCTCGATACGCACATCGCCGCCTGCTGCATAGAGATTGCGGCCAATGGATCCGGCGACCGTAACGTTACCGCCGCTGACGAAGGCGCTGCGATCGACGCGCGTCTGCACCTCGACCCGGCCGCCGGCTGCAAAAGCGTTACCATCCACCGCTTCGTCGAGCACCACCTCGTCGCCAGCCGTCAGCCGCGAGTCGCCGATGGCGGCGTAGGTGTTGTCGTCCGCGACGGCGATACCGGTGCCACTGGCCAGCACCAGCATGAAGGCCGCAATGGATTTGCCCATGCTCCGATCCTAGCCTTTACGCCGGTCTTGTGCAGCTTTCGGGCAGAATGTCCGGATGTCCCGGGAAATCCGCATCGCGACACGGAAGAGCCGCCTTGCCATCTGGCAGGCTGAACATGTCGCGGCGCGCCTGGTGGCCGCGCACCCGGGGCTGGTCGTCCGCCTGCTGCCGATGGTGACGGAAGGCGACCGGATTCAGGATCGGGCGCTGGCCACAGTTGGCGGCAAGGGCTTGTTCATCAAGGAGCTGGAGACCGCCATGCTTTCGGGTGAGGCCGACATCGCGGTCCATTCGATGAAGGACATGCCGGCGGCCCTGCCGCCGGGCCTTGCGATCGGCGCTGCGCTCGAACGCGCCGATCCGCGCGATGCGTTCATCTCGCTGCGTCATGATTCGCTCGCGGCATTGCCGCATGGCGCGCGGGTCGGCACCTCGAGCCTGCGGCGCCAGAGCCAGTTGCGTCACGTACGGCCCGATCTGGAGATCCTGGTTTTGCGCGGCAACGTCGAGACCCGGTTGCGCAAGCTCGAGGCCGGCGAATTCGATGCCACGGTACTTGCGACCGCGGGCCTCGAAAGGCTGGGGCTGGCCGCGCGGATTCGTGAATACCTGGCACCGGAAACGATGCTACCGGCGGTCGGCCAGGGCGTGATCGGCATCGAATATCAGCAAGCGGATTCGGAAATCCGCGCGCTGATCGCGCCGCTCGAACATGCCACGACGCGCATCCGCCTGGAAGCGGAGCGCGCATTCGCCGCGCGGCTCGGCGGCAGTTGTCAGTCGCCGATTGCAGCGTATGCTGAACTCTCCGGAGAGACACTGAAGTTAAGGGGCTTCGTCGGATCGCCGGACGGTGCGACGATTTTCGCGGATGGCATCACGGGCACTGCGCGCGACGCCGTCCAGCTCGGCACAACGCTGGCGGAGCGCCTGCTCGCCGCCGGCGCCGGGCCCTTGCTCCAGGCGCTTGCCATCGGCGAAGGTCACTGACATGGCGCGGCTGACCGGCATCGGTGTCTTGGTGACGCGGCCCGAGCATCAGGCGCATCACCTGTGCCAGTTGATCGAGGCGGAAGGCGGCGCCGCGGTGCGTTATCCCGCGCTCGTGATCCAGCCGCGTCCGGACCGCGCCGCGGTGCGCGCGGCCATCGGGCCGGCGGATCGCTATGACCTGATCATCTTCATCAGCGCCAATTCGGTGCGCTTCGGCGTGGATTTTCTCGGCCAGCGGCGCGATGTGCCGATCGCAGCCGTGGGTCAGCCGACCGCCGCCGCGCTGAATGCCGCGGGATATCGGGTTTCGATCATGCCGCCTGAGGGTGCGGGCAGCGAAGAGCTGCTAGCGATGCCGCAGCTCGCGCACATGGCCGGGCAACGCGTGCTAGTCGTGCGCGGCACGGGCGGTCGCGAGCTGCTCTCGCAGGTGCTGACCGCGCGCGGCGCGCAGGTGCAATACGCCGAGGTGTACACGCGCGAACCCGCGCGGCCCTCGACGGAACTACAGGCAGAGATCGAAACGCTGTGGCTACAGGGCGGGATTCGCGCCTACGCGGCGACCAGCGTGGAGCTTCTGGAAGCGCTGGTCGGCATCGTCACACCGCGCTGCCGCGGGTTGATGGATTCGACCGCGCTCGTGACCGGTTCGCCACGCGTTGCCGAGGCTGCTGCCCGCCTCGGCCTCGGCTCGCCGATCCTGCTCGCCGATTCGCCCGACGACGCCGCCATGACCGGCGCGCTGATCCGCTGGCGCGCGACCCAGACCGGCCCGGCCTCATAAAGGGGACGTTACCCTTTAAGAGGGGACAGTCCCTAAAGGGACAGGGTAAGAGGGGACAGTCCCTAAAGGGACAGTCCCCAAAGGGGTGCGTCCCCTTCAGGTCGGCGCGTAGTCGAAGGAATCGATGTAGATGCGATCAGGGTCGGCGCCCTGCGGCGGCAGGGCGGCGCGCACCGCGTCGATCATCGCGGGCGGGCCGGCGGCATAGATATCAAAGCCTGCGAGCCCTGCCACTTTTCGCAGCACGGCCTCGTGCACCAAGCCGTGCTCGTGCCGCTCACCGGTCGCCTGTTCCGACAGCACGGAGGTGTAGCGGAAGCGCGCGTGCTTGGCCGCGAGCGAGCGCAGCCACTCGTCTTCATACAGATCGGCGGCAGTGCGCGCGCCCCAGAACAGCGTGACGTCGCGCCTCGCCTCGGTCTCCAGGACTTCCCGGACTATCGCCTTGAGCGGGGCGTAACCGGTGCCGCCGCCGATCAGGAGCACCGGACGGTCGCCGGGACGATAAATGAACTGCCCGAGCGGCCCTTCGATCCTGAGCAATGACCCGGGCCCCAGTTCGCCGAACACCTGTTCGCTGAAGGCGCCACCCGGCGCGCGTCGCACATGCAGTTCGAGCAGCGCCGAATCGTGCGGCGGATTGGCAAGCGAGAAACTGCGGCGGCGCTCGCCCGGCAACATCACGTCCACGTATTGCCCGCACTGCCAGGTGAATGGCTCGACCGCCGGCAATCGCAGCCACAGGCCCATCACGTCGGGCGCGAGCCTCACCATTTTCTCGATGCGGCACGGCAGTTCGCGTATCTCTACATCGGTGACATGCTGGATCTCGCGGATCTCGATCACGAGATCCTCGAGCGCACGTGCCTGGCAGATCAGTGCGTGGCCTGCAGCCTCCTCCTCAGCGCTGATGCCGATTGGCCGGCCGTGCGGATACTGATAGCGCCCCCGGATCACCCGCACACGGCAGGTGCCGCAGGAGCCGCCTTTGCAGCTGTGCGGGAGGTTGAAATGCTCGCGCAGCGCAGCCGATAGCACGGGCTCGTCGCTCCGTGTCTGAAACTCCCGATTGGACGGCAGGACGCGGATTTTCACGCCGCCATTATGGCGGGATCACGCAACCGGCGCCGCATGGGGTATGTCCAGCAAATCAAAAAGGAAGGCCTCGACATCTCTCGATGCGAGGCCTTCGTGAGCCTCAATGAACGATGTCTGGTGGCAGCTCGCTGCTGTCCGTCAGGCGTGACTGTCAGTCGTCATCATCATGTTTGTCGTCATCGTCTTTGTGATCATTCTTGTTGCCGTGGACCGGCAGCAGGTAATGGTTAAAAGCATACTTCGCCACACGCCGGCCCTGCGTCCGTGCTTCCGTGTCCGCAAAGCGGAAGTGGATGCCCAGCAGCACGCGTGCATCGACCACTTCCTGGGCCGCTTCCGAGAAGCGATTGTAGGTCCGCGTCTTTTGAACCACGTTTGCCGCGTTGCTCGTGACATCAAAGGTCATCTTGTCCCGATTGAAGAAGTACGCGAGCGTGCCGGTCATTGCGCCCGTCACGTTGTTTGCGCCCGAGGTGTAGTCGGGATAGGGCGGATTGCTAATTAACGACTGCCAGGCAGGATCGCCGACTGTATTCGGGTTGCCGTCATTGTCTCCCTCCCGGATGGCCGTGAGGGGCCGCCAGAAGTTGAAGTACTTCTTGCTGTCCCACGAAGTGATGAGCGCATCCGCCGTCGCCAGATTCGCCAGGGCAAAGAGCCGGGCGGTATCGCCGGTCTTATGAATGTGCTGGCTGGCAATCGCCCGCAGGGCGCGGTTCCACTGCACGGCGAAGTTGTCAGTCCAGAAATAGGCGACATCGGTCTGTGCGGCCGTGCGGTCGGTGCTAGTTAAGGCTCCCAGCTTCTTGACCTCGTTGTAGTCGGCTGTATAGCGGGCGCTGGTCAGACTGGGCGGCAGCGGCGCGCGAAACCGTGCCGGACCGGTCATCGTGAACGGATCGAAGGCGCCCAGCCACGGTGTTGCCATCGCCGCCAAAGCCGGCGGTGTCGGACGCCATTCGCCGATGCCGGTTCCGCCGGTAAACGGGGCCGGTAGCGGATTCGGATTCAAACGACGCAGCGACACATAAGCAGCGGCAACCGCCTGGCCAACGGCCAATCCGGGGTTACCCGTCAGTCCCTTGTCGGCGAGATAGGTAAAGTAGGCAGGATCGAGGGTCGCTGCCTGCGAAGGATAAAAAGCGACGAGCAGATCATGCGTCACTGCGGCTACGGCCGCCGTCCGTGAGCCGCCGGCTCCCGGGACCTCCGCGTAATAGGGCTCGTATCGTCGATCGAGCGCCTGCACGGCGTCGTGCACGGCAGCCTGAACGAGAGCCAGGTCGACCTGACCAATCGGGCCTGGACGCCCGGCGGCAACCGATGCCGCAGCGACCTCGTTCCAATCGGTTACAGCGTCGGCCGCAACGAGTCCTGGCCAACTTAAGAACGCGCAGGCGATCACGCCTGTCAGACGATTTCGACTTGTCATTGTCATCTCCCCGGTTTGTTTGAGTCCCACCGAGAGGCGATTCCCAACAGGTGGAACGCCAACGCCGACATGAGCAGCCGCCCACTCGGTTCGCCAATCGTCAGACCCTACCCCTTAATTGTGGCGTCTACCACAGCGACACTTGCGCGCAGGAGCGCCCGCCAGGCAATGCCGCGGCGCTCTCTAATTCCTGCTGTTTTTCTCGCCAGTCAAGGCATTGAAATTGTTGCGCTTCTTCTTCTACGGGATTTCACAGGCTGGTGATTGAAAGGGGACGCACCCCTCCGAAAGGGAACGTCCCTTTTAGGCCGCGATGAGGACAGTGCTACCCGTCGTGCGGCGTGCTTCCAGGTCGCGATGCGCCTGGGCGGCATTTGATAGTGAATACGATTGACCGATCTTGACCTTGACCTTGCCGCTGCCGACGACCTCGAACAGCGTCTGCGCGCCGCGCGCGAGCGAGGACGGCTTCGCGATGTAATGAAACAGCGTCGGTCGTGTGAGATAGAGCGAACCGCGCTTCGACAGCTCGAGCGGTGAGATCGGCGGCACCGGGCCTGAAGCGTTGCCGTAGCTCACCATCATTCCGCGCGGCCTCAGGCAATCGAGCGACGCAAAAAAAGTGTCCTTGCCGACGCCGTCATATACAACCGATACACCGCGCCGTTTCGTGATCGTGCGTACCCGCTCCGCAAGATCTTCGCGGCTGCTGACGATCACCTCGGCCGCACCGTGTTGACGTGCGACCTCGGCCTTGGAGTCGCTGCTGACCACGGCAATCACCTGCGCTCCCAGTGCCACCGCCCATTGCAGTGCGATGAGCCCGACGCCGCCGGATGCGGAATGCAGGAGCACCGTTTCGCCGGCGCGCACCCGATAGCAGCGGCGCAGCAGGAACCACGCGGTCAGGCCCTTCAGCATCATGGCCGCAGCCTGCTGGTCGGAGACCGATGCCGGCAGCGATACCACGCGGCTTGCATCGACCACGCGCTCCTCAGCGTAAGCGCCCGCGACATTGCTGGCATAGGCGACGCGGTCGCCCGGCCGGATCTTGGTGACGAGGCTGCCGACCTCGGTGACGATACCCGCCGCCTCGCGGCCGAGCACCAGCGGCAGCTTCGCCGGGTACAGGCCAGTCCGCTCATAGGTGTCGATGAAATTGACGCCGATCGCGGTCTGGCGGATGCGCAGTTGCCGCGCGCCCAGCTTCTCGGTCGCGATCTCCTCGTAGCGCAGGACCTCGGGACCGCCGTACTCGTGAATGCGGATCGCGTGGCTCATGTGCCAACGATATCAGGCGGGCGGTCGAATATTGGGATTAAGCCGGAAAAGGTTGGCGGGATCGTACTTGCCCTTGAGCGTGACGAGCCGATCATAGTTGCCGCCATAGGCTCCGCGAATGCGGTCGGCGCCGACCTCGGCGAGGTTCACGTTGGCATAGAACCCAGAGGTGAATGACTCGACGGCTGGCCAGTTGGAGCGCACCCATTCGATGTTCTCTTCGTCGAAGGCCGCATCGTCGCCAATCGTCTGGACGATCACGCTATGGAGCACATCGCGGTGCCACAGGGCGGTCGCATCCCGCGGCACCTGATTTGCGGCGCCGCCTTGCGCCGGCAAGGCAATGCGGGGCTGGCGAACCTGCGCGGCACCGAATAGCTCAACGATCACATCGACCAGGCCGTTCTCGAGCCGGGACATGACGCCCGAGCGCGTGTAGTAACGGCGGCCAAAGCGCGCACGTTCGTCGTCCTTGGTCTGCAATTGGTGGTACTTCGTGAAGCCCAGCTCATCGCGCAGTGGCTTGCCCAGACGACGGTACGGCGCGAGCGCGCCCTCCGCGCTCTCGTGCGAGCCGCTGTAGCAGACGTCCACGACAACCACCCTCTCCCCGGTCGGCGTTTTCACTAACAACGGCTCCACCCAGAGTTCGTTTGGCGCCTGCGAATAGAGGTCGGCGAAGCCTCGCAGCACATCGCGCGCCTGCGCGAATGGAAACACCAGATGACCCCCATAGACCATGCCATTGAATGGATGCAGCCGATATTCGAAGGACGTCACGACCCCGAAGTTGCCGCCACCGCCGCGCAGGCCCCAGAACAGGTCCGGGTTTTGCGTCGCGCTCGCCTCCAGCAACCGGCCGTCGGCAGTCACGACATCCACGCTTGTCAGTTGATCGCAGGTCGTTCCGTATACGCGTGACAGACGGCCGAACCCGCCGCCCAGCGTCAGCCCAGCTGCGCCCGTGTGCGACACGGTGCCGGTCGTCGTGACGAGGCCGAATGGCAGTGTTTCCCGGTCGAGGTCTCCGAGCATGCAGCCGGGCTCGACGCGGGCCAGCTTCCGCACCGGATCAACGCGGACACTATTCATCGGCGAAAGATCGATCATGAGGCCGTTGTCGCAGACCGACTGACCGGACAAGCTGTGCCCACCGCCGCGTACTGCCAGGAGCAATCCAAAGCTGCGCGCGAAATTGACGGATCGGATGACATCGGCGGCGCCGGCGCAGCGCGCAATTAGCGCGGGCTTCCGGTCGAACATGCCATTCCAGATCTTTCGCGCGGAGTCGTAGCCCGTGCTATCCGGCAGCAGCAACTGGCCGCGCAGGCTCGCGCGGAAATCGTCCACATCGTTGCGTGGCAGGATCACCGGCTTGCCATCGCCAGTCATCGCGTTGATGTCGGCGACGATCGACGTAACGATCGCAAATGCGCGGCCGAACGGCAGCGCCGCGGCGCCCGCCGTGGCGATTGCCGATGCGCAGAAGGTTCTTCTCTTCATGACCCGATCCTTTCAGCCCGGCAACTCGTGGCTGGCAAACGCAAGCTCGGCGACCGGCACGCCGCCGATCAGGTGTTCCTGGATGATGCGCTCGATGTTCTCGGGCGTGGCATGGCGATACCAGATGCCTTCGGGATAGACCAGCATGACCGGGCCTTCGCGGCAGATACGCAGGCAATCCGCGCGGGTGCGCAAAACGCCGCTCTCCACGTCCGCGAGACCGACCTCGCGCAGCCTTCGTTTCAAATAATTCCAGGAGGCTTCGCCGATTTCCTTCGGTGCGCAATCGCCATGCGTGCAGAAGAACACATGCCGGCGCGCGCCACCCAACGCGATCTTCGCGACCGCGGCATCGAGCGAGATTGCCTTCGGATTCTCACCCGGTTTCGTCAAAGCGCCGCCTCGTCCATTTCGCTGGTGCGGATGCGCACCACACGCTCAATCGTCGTGACGAAGATCTTGCCGTCGCCGACCTTGCCGGTACGGGCAGCGCCGATGATCGCCTCGGTCACCTGGTCCACCAGGTCATCGCGCACAGCGACTTCGACGCGGGTCTTGGGCACGAAGTCCACGACATATTCCGCGCCTCGGTATAGCTCGGTATGGCCGCGCTGGCGGCCGAAGCCCTTGACCTCGGTGACGGTCATGCCGGAGATGCCGATATCCGACAGCGCGGCGCGCACGTCGTCGAGTTTGAAGGGCTTGATGATGGCGGTGACGAGCTTCATGGGCGGCTCCTGCGGGTAGTGGGCTACACGCGGTACTGGATGCAGATTCTATGCCGAGATGACGTGGCGGCGGAAATCAATCGGTTGCAGACCGCGTTCCCGGCACAGCGCACCATCGTGGCGCGCCGGACTCCAGGCCTGCGCGAATCTGGTGCTGAGGCGAATGCCGACATTCGGTGCAGATATGCGGCGAGCCATGTCACGCACACGCAGTTAGCGTGACCACTCCCGGCAGGAAGCCGGGCCTCTACCGGAGACACGGCAATGGATCTGCCCATCACCCGGCGCTCGATCGGCGCCACGCTCGTCGCCCTCTTGATTCTGACTTCGCAGCACGCAAATGCCGCTGTGGGGCGCACGCCTGGCAGTGCCTCCGTCACGCACAACGGCGAAGCCGCCTACACGATTCCGCTGGCGCTGCCGCCCGGCACCAATGGGATGACACCGGTGCTCTCGCTGGAGTACCGGCATCGCGCACCCGGCAACTTGCTTGGCATCGGCTGGTCACTCGGCGGCCTGTCGCAGATCGCACTTTGCCCGCGCACCATCGCCCAGGACGGTATCGCATCGCCGGCGACTCAGACTGCCGACGAGCGCTTCTGTCTCGATGGCCAGCGGCTCGTCGTTGTCAACGGTCTTGCCTACGGAGCGGCAGGTGCTGAGTACCGTACCGAGATCGAGTCCTACGCGCGCATCCGCTCGTTTGCCGGCGTCGGCATCGGTCCGCAGTACTTCGTCGTGGAGGCAGCTGACGGTCGCTTATTTGAATATGGCGCTACCGCGGACTCGCGTATCGACACCGGCGGCGGCATCGTGGATCCCGCGAGCCCAGCTAAAGTCTGGGCTCTGAATCGCATCCGCGACCGTTCGGGCAACGTGATTGACTTCGGGTACTTGGAGGACAGCTCCAATGGCAGCTTCCGGATTACCAGCATCCGCTACAACTCGAATCCCGCCGCCGGCGTCGCGCCTTCGCATCAGGTCGCATTGGTCTACGAGAATCGACCCAGCAACGAAATAGACAGCGCGCACATCGCGGGCATGCCGATCCGCCAGGTCGTGCGGCTCGAACGACTAGATGTTCTCTACAACGGCGCGGTGCTACGCCGCTACAAGTTGGCTTATGAACCGGCATTGTCGACGAGCGGCCGTAGTCGCCTCGCGTCCGTCCAGGAGTGCGGCGCCGGTGGCACCGACTGCTACGCGCCGACAATTTTCACCTGGCAGAACGGCACGCCCGGATTCGGTGTGGTGTCGGCGATCGCGGCCGCGACTCCCACATTGACGAGCTTGCCGGAGCACAGCCTGTGGAACGTCGCCGACATCAACGGCGACGGACGCGACGACTATGTCTGGGCCGGCGGCAGCAGCATGAATTCGGCAACCATCCGCTACCGTGTCGGCCTCGCAGCCGGTGCGTTCGGTCCGGAAATCAATACCGGCATCGCCTGCCCCTACGGCATCGGCGTGCCATACGATCGGGATGGCGACGCCCGTGCCGACCTGCTGATGATCTCGGCGGCACGGACCTGGACCGTCGTACCGGGCGGCGTCAATGGATTCGGCGCGCCGATTGCGACCGGCATGCCAATACCGTGGCAAATGCTGGATTATCGCGGCGTCGATCTGAACGGCGATAGCCTGGGCGACATCGTCTGGAGCGAGACCTACGCCTACACGGGAAACAGCCTTAACGTGCAGGTCCGATACGCGTTGCCGGGCGGCGGATACGCCGCAATGCCGGTAACTCTTTATACACAGGTGGAAGCCGTCGGTTACGACACCCCGCAGGGCGGGCAATTCATCGGCCGCCCCGGCCGGCGCATCGACCTCGATGGCGATGGTGCGGAAGACCTGCTGATGAATGAGAACTACACGATCGCGCGCATTTCCGCCACGACGGCCGCGACCGACTCCTTCGACAGTGCTTTTACCGGTGCGGTCGTTTTCGATTTCGACGGAGACGGTTGCTCTGACTTCGCTTACAAGCATTACACCGGAACGCTGCGCGTGCGCATCGGCGGTTGCGGCGTGCCATGGTCAGGACCGGAGCTCCTGGGTCCGGCGACGACCGACCCGGTTTTTCTCGAGGCGCATGACTGGAACAGCGACGGTCGCGAAGACCTCCTGTTGCGCGGCGCAACGAACTGGCGGGTCGCGCTCTCGAATGGAAACTCCATTGCCGCCATCACGGACACCGGAATTGCGCGTAACGGCTCGACCACGCCGATCGCGGCCGACGCGGATGGTGACGGCTTGCGCGATCTCGTCACGTGGGCCGCAGGTCAGTTCCGGCTGCGCCTGCGGAATGGCCCGAAGGCAGATCTGATGCTTGCCGCAACGGATGGCCTGGGCGTCGGCGCGCAGTTCACCTATCGCCCGCTGACCGATCCCGGCGTTTACACACGCGGAACCGGCGCCATCTATCCGGTGCAGGACCTGCAAACCGCAGCCCAGGTCGTGTCGCAACTCGACGTCACCGACGGCAGCGGGCATGGGTCGATGCTGCCGACTCGCTACCGCTACGAGGGTCTGCGCCAACATTTGCTCGGCCGCGGCTTGCTCGGTTTCCAGAAACGAATTCGCGAGGAACCGACGCCCGGCAACGAGTTGCGTGTCGAGGAAGTCCGGCGCCAGGATTTTCCATACACCGGCCTGCCGTCGTCGGTCATCCTGAGCCAGAAGTCCGGGCTTCCGGTCGGTTCTTCCACCTGGCAATGGTCGGCATTGAATGTCGGCACCGGACCAGCAACGCGCCGCTTTCCCTATGCTTCGTCCAGCACGACCCGCAGCTATGAAGTCGGCGGCATCCACGATGGTGCAGAGATCGCAAGCGTGGTGCGCAATGTCGCCACCATCGATTCGTCTTCAGGTCTCGTCACCGACGAGACGACGATAATCACGGAGCTCGCAGGCGGCGCGAATGCCGGGTCGTCGACCAGCCTGCGCGCGCAACGCACGAGCATCATCAATGACATCGCGAACTGGTGCTTGGGAAGGCCCCAGGGCCAGCTACTCACCGCCAGCCACACACTCGCCGGCGGCGAAGCGATCACGCGCAGCATCAGCCAGTCCTGGGACACTGCAAAGTGCCGGCCGACGCAGCAACAACTCGAGCCCGGCGACAGCCAATGGCAGGTGAACAACAGCCGCGCCTATGACGCGTTCGGCAATATCGCGAGCTTTGGCATGACCGGCGTTGGCATGAGCACCCGCACCACAAACATCGACTGGGGCGCGCGTGGGCAACGACCCGCAAGCATCCGGAATCCGCTCGCGGAAACGACTCAGTTTTCGTGGAATCTCGGCTCCGGTGTCCCGCTTGCAATGACGGATCCGAACTCACTGACCGTCGGCTGGAGTTACGACGCGTTCGGCACGCCGGTGCTTGAGACGCAACCCGACGGCACGAGTACCGCCTGGACGCGCGCAGCCTGCACGAACGGTTGCGATCCACGCACGAGGATCCGGGTGACACAACAGGATCGGGACAATACCGGAGTCACTCGCGTTACGACCCACCTGGAACTCGACCAGTACGAGCGCGGATTACGTTACACGGCACAGCGTCCGGGCGGTGGCATGACTGTGATGACCGCGGACTCGGACCGTCATGGCCGGATCCTGCGCGAGTACCTGCCATTCTGGGAAGGCGGCACACCTGCCGGCTACTGGCAGTTCAGCTACGACACCCTCGGACGGTTGACACAAAGCGCATTGCATTCGGCAAGCAGCGCTATCGAGCGTTCGGTCTCGCTGAGTCACGACGGACTCACTGCCAC